>JBFHII010000043.1:0-11192 GCA_041596535.1 Breoghania sp.
CTTATCCGTCTCCAGCAATTCGTGCACGGTGATGAAGTTGCCGAGCGATTTCGACATCTTCTCGCCTTCGACCTGCAGGAAACCGTTGTGCATCCAGTATTTGGCCATGATCGCCGTGTCATGGGCGCAGCACGACTGGGCAATCTCGTTCTCATGATGCGGGAACGTCAGATCGATGCCGCCGCCATGGATGTCAAACGTCTCGCCGAGATGTTTCTTCGCCATGGCCGAGCACTCGATGTGCCAGCCGGGACGGCCATCGGTCTCGATGCCGCAGGGGCTGGGCCACGACGGTTCGCCGGGCTTGGACGGCTTCCACAGCACGAAGTCCATCGCGTCCTTCTTGTAGGGTGCGACCTCGACGCGCGCGCCGGCCTCCATGTCCTCCAGCGTGCGCCGGGACAGCCCGCCATAGGCCTTCATCGACGGCACGTCGAACAGCACATGGCCCTCGGCGACATAGGCATGCCCCTTGGCGACCAGAGTCTCGATCATCGCCTTCATCTCGTCGATGTGTTCGGTGGCGCGCGGCTCGATGTCGGGATCAAGCGCGCCCAGCGCGTGCATGTCGGCGTGATACTGTGCGGCGGTCTTCTCCGTCAGCGTGCGGATCGAGACACCCTCGGCGGCGGCGCGCGCATTGATCTTGTCGTCGACGTCGGTGATGTTGCGCACGTAGGTGACTTTGGTTTGCCCCTTGCCACCATCCCACACGCCTTGCTTTGCGAGATATTTTAGCAGCCGGTACAGCACATCGAAGACCACGACGGGGCGCGCGTTGCCGATGTGCGCATAGTCGTAGACCGTCGGCCCGCAGACATACATGCGCACGTTGTCCGGATCGATCGGCGAGAAGAGTTCCTTCTCGCGCTTCAGCGTGTTGAAAATCCGCAATTCCATCAAGAAAGCCCCGTTCCTCGGCGCCGGCCGGGGCGTTTGTCTTGCGATGTCAGGCAGGAGGAAACGGCCACGGTCAGCGATGTTGCTAGAGCATGCCCCCGTCACGCAGACCCGGAGGCCCGCAGGACAAGCGCCCTAACAGCAAATAATCTCGCCCAGAATGACAAAAGCGCGTGTGACCGTGATCATGGATGCCGGTTTAGGCCAAGTGCGCGGTAGTCGTCAAGAACACCGCCCGCAAAATGCGCATAAGCGCATGTTTGCGTCATCCGGCGGGCAACGGGTGTCACCGGGAAAAATTCACCGGCAGGAAGTCCGCTGCGGCGGCCATTGTTTGCGATGATATTGATTTTCGCGCACCGAGGCCCACAATGGGTCGTAACCGGTGGCCATCGCTCTCGTCGAGCGGCAGCCCCGCCGACGTCACCTTCGTGTACCGGCTGCGCGTGGACACGGCCGCGTTCGTTCACTGTCAATGGAACGGTCCTTGCGGATCGCTTGATGTCGCGCGGCGCCGCCCGCCCGGACAGACGGGCGGCAAGGCGGAAGCAATACGAGATGTCATGCCAAGGACACCCGCCGCCGACACCCCTCAGCCGGATACCAGCGCCGAGCCAGGAGCCAGCCCCGCGCCGGGCGACGCGCCCTTGTCCGCCAAACGCGATCTGACCCGTCAGGCGGCGGCCGCAGCCGACTTCATAAAGCTGCTCGCCTCTCCCGTCCGGCTGCAACTGCTGTGTCATGTGGCCGATGACGAAGTCTCGGTGGGTGAACTTGCCGAACTGACCGGCATGCGCATGCCCACGGTCTCGCAGCAACTGTCGCTGCTGCGCGCCCGCGGCATCGTGCAGACGCGGCGCGAGGGGACGACGATCTACTATCGTCGCAGCAGCGCCCTCACCCGCGAGATCATGGACGTATTGATGCGGCATTTCTGCCCGCCGGCGAGCTGATGCACACACTCACCCAACGGAAATCCCGTAGAAATTCTCCTCCGCATTCAAGGGCGTGAGTCCGCCTCCTGCGATATCGATTCAAGCCGTTGCGAAAGTGATTCAGGTTGCTGCGAGATTGATTCAAGCACGGGCGACCGCAACGCGTGCGTCGCGTTTGGTCGAAGCGCGGCGCGTCTAACCGTCGATCCAGTCGGCGCAGCGCGGCGGCTCGATGGTGCCCCAGGGCATGATCGGCACGGTGGAGGTGGAGTTCTTGGGCGAGCCCTCGATCAGCTTGTCCGAATAGACCACGTAGACCAGCGTGTTGCGCTTGGCATCGCAGCCGCGCACGATCTGCATCTTCTTGAACACGAGAGAGCGGCGCTGGCTGAACATGTTGTCGCCCTGCTCGAACTTCTCCTTGAACGACACCGGACCGACCTGGCGGCAGGCAAGAGAAATGTCCGACACCTCCTCCGCGACACCGAGCCAGCCGGAAATGCCGCCCTTCTCGGGGACGGTGAAATGGCACGACACGCCCTCGACCAGCGGATCGTCGATGGCGTAGGTGGCGAGCTTGTGGTCCGGGGTGAGGAACTTCCACACCGTCGAGCGCTTGAAGATCAGCTCCGGCTGCTCGGCGGCCATCGCCGCCTGACCGACCCAGGCAGTCATCAGGGTCAGAGCCAGTGCCGAGAGGAACAGCCGCGCGGGTGAATGTCGCATGTGTTTGAATCCCTTGTTCGATGGCGCTGATGTAGGGAGTCAGGCCCGGGTTCGCCAGAGGCCCGGCACTGCGCCTCGCGCCAGACCATGGCCGAAGCAGATTAGGTTCCATAATAGCGGGCTGGCGCCCGTGTCTGGCCCACCCGTCACTCGCGCCGCTTCGCGCCACGCCGGGAACCGAGCAACCCGCGCAGCACGGCGATGCCGAAGCCGGCAAGCGCGATGGCGAGGAACACCCATTTGTAGGTCGTCGTGCGGCTGGCCTCGTCGACCAGTGCCTTGGTCACGTCCTGCGCGCCAGCGTCCAGCATGCGCCAGACCAGCCAGTTTTCCCAGTAGTCGAAAATGGCGGCAAGAAACGGCGCCGCGTAGACAACCGAGCGCAGCGTCACCGCCACACGGTTCTCGCTGCGCGCCGTGCCGCGCATCAGCAGGATGGTGCCGAACCCGAGCGCCAGCGCATAGGCCAGCGGAAAGATCAGATCGAGCGGCAGTTGCACATGGGCGTAATAGGCGATGCCGTCGGGTCCCAGCGCCGACAGCAGCGCTCGCGCTTCATCGACCGAGTAGCCACCGAAACGACCGTCAAAACCTTCCAGACCGCCGCTGAACTCGGCCAGTTGGCGCCGCACGAAGACAAAAATTCCCAGCAACAAGATGGCGACGATACCACCGCCGGCCGCCAGCCGCGTCATCAGTTGCTCCCGCATGCGCGCATTCCCTGTCTCTTGACGATTCGCATCAAAACCTTAGGACATCCGGCGAGTTCAAAGGAGCCCGTACCATGAAACCACCGAAACTGCCCCTGACAGGCACATGCCAATGCGCAGCGGTGGCCGTCGAGATCAGCGCGCCGCCGCTGATGACCGCGGCATGTCATTGCACGAGCTGTCAGAAAATGAGCGGCAGCGCGTTCTCCCTGACGGCGATGATCCCGGGCGACGCGTTCTCCGTGACCCGTGGACAACCGGTGATCGGCGGGCTCAAGGGACCGCAGTTGCACCATCATTTCTGTCCCGACTGCATGAGCTGGATGTTCACTCGGATCGAGGGGGTGAGCGCCTTCATCAACGTCCGCCCGAGCCTGTTTGACGATCATGCCTGGTTCTCGCCGTTCATCGAGACCATGACCCGCGAGAAGCTTCCCTGGGCGCATACGCCTGCCCGGCACCACTTCGACGAATATCCGGCCATGGACGACATGCAGGAGCTGATCGCCGAGTTCGCCGCCGCAGAATAGGCCACTGCCGAGGCGTTGAAGGCGACGCGCCTCGTTCAGTCCGTGTGCCTGGCGAGCGCGATGGCCTGCGCCAGCACATCCGGATCGCCGATATGATTGGCCAGCAGCAGCACCAGCCTGGCGTTCAGCTCGGCGCTCTGCTCGTCGTCCAGATCCCTGTGTGCATCCACGAGCGCATTGTAGAGCGCGTCGGGCACGGCGAGCTGCGACGTCGTGATCAAATCGGCCATTGGCAGGCTCCCGGGTAATTCACGCGTGTCGTCATGCGCCCGCTCCGCATGCCCGCGCGATGGCGGCACCGAGCGTGTCGCGGTCGAAGCTGCGGAACCGCGCGGCAAGATGCTGATCGGGGCGGATCAGATAGGTGGCACCGGGCGTCGCGTCGTAACGCCTGGCGAAATGCCTTTCGACATCGTCCATGAGATCCCGTCCGACAACGATCAGCGTGGCACCGGGAACGGCTTGCGGTGTTTCGTCCGCCGCCACATGCAGGATCGTGAACCCCTGCCCGAGCGCCTGCAACAGCCACGTGGCCTCACCGGACGCGGTGGTCATCGGACAGTCGGGAACCGGAGCGCCAAGCCGCGCGCTGCCCGCAAAGGGCGTCTCGTCCGGCGTGCTCAGCGGCGTGTTGCGATAGACGGTCGGCGTGGACAGGCGCCCGGAATTGACCATGTCGCGGGCAAACTCCGTCCTGGCCGCCAGATCCAGCACCGCGTTGCGCAGCCGGCGTTCCATCGGCGTCTTGGGGGCGATGAAGTCCGTCGAGCGGGTGGAATGCGCGATGTTCTCGTCCGCCGCCGCGGAGCGCTCCAGATCGTAGCTGTCCAGCAGCCCCTCCCCCGCCTCGCCGCGGATCACCAGATCCAGTTTCCAGGCCAGGTTCTCGGCGTCCTGCACGCCGGAATTCGCGCCGCGCGCGCCGAACGGCGAGACCTGATGCGCGGAGTCGCCCGCAAAGATCACCCGATCATGCACGAATCCGGCGATGCGCCGGCACTGGAAGGTGTAGAGCGACACCCATTCCAGCTCGAAATCGCTGTGCCCCAGCATCCGCTCGATGCGCGGCACGACGTTTTCCGGTTTCTGCTCCTCGAGTTGATCAGCCTCCCAGCCGAGTTGCAGATCGATGCGCCAGATGTTGTCGGGTTGCTTGTGCAGCAGCGCGGACTGGCCTGCGTGGAACGGCGGATCGAACCAGAACCAGCGCTCGGCCGGGAAATCGGCGGTCATCCTCACATCGGCGATCAGAAACCGGTCCTCGAACACCTGGCCTTCGAAGGCGATGTCCAGCATGCCGCGCAGGGGCGACTTCGCGCCGTCGCAGGCAATCAGCCAATCGGCGTCAAGCCGGTAGGCCCCCTCGGGCGTTTCCAGCGTGACGCGCACATGGTCGCCACGCCGGTCGATCGCCGTCACCTTGTTGCGCCAGCGCAGGTCGATCCCGGGCATCGCTGCCGTGCGCTCGGCCAGGAACCGTTCCGCGTAATACTGCTGCAGGTTGATGAAGGCCGGCATCTTGTGACCGTCGTCGGGCAGCAGGTCGAACTGGTAGACCAGTTTGTCGCGCAGAAAATTCTTGCCCACGCGCCAGGTCACGCCCGTGTCCAGCATCGGCGTGCCGACGCCCAGCCTGTCCCAGATCTCCAAGGTCCGCTTGGCAAAACAGATGGCGCGCGAGCCCTCGCCGATGCGGTCGGCATCGTCGACGATCACCACCTTCTGGCCGCGCTGCGCCAGATCGATGGCGAGGCTCATGCCCACCGGCCCGGCGCCGACGATCACCACCGGATGCCGCACAGGCGTTACCGCATCCTGATCAGTGGAACGGCGATAGCCGAATTGATACAGCGTCTTGCGCTCGCCGGCCCCGGCCCCGGCGGTATCAACGGTCATTCAGCGTCCTCCCAAACGCGTGTGCCCGACCTTATCCCTGCAGCGCCGCCCACATCTCCCGGTCGCGTTCGGCGGTCCAGATCTGCGGATGATCCACGCCCTTGGCCTCGTCATAGGCGCGCGCGACGTTGAACGGCAGGCAATGCTCGTGAATGGCGAAGGAGCCGAATTTCGGCGCCATCAGGTCGCGCACCGTGTCGAAGGCTTCCTTCAGCGTGCGCCCCTGTTCGACGGACCGCGAGACCGATCCATACAGCGTGGTGAGGAAGTCACGGGTCAGCGCAATGCCCTCGTTGACCATCTCGGGCGAACGAAGCGCGTCGCCACGGCCCGGCACCAGCGCCTTGGGCTCGAACGACGCGATGCGGTCAAGGGTTCGCGGCCAGTCGCCGAAATGCCCGTCGCCGCAATAGCACGCCGAGTGGTACTCGACGATGTCGCCGGAGAACATCACCCCGACATCCGGCACCCACACAACGATGTCGCCCATCGTATGTGCCCGGCCCAGATGCATGATCTTCACCTCGCGCTTGCCCAGCCAGATCGTCATCGACGAGGAAAACGTCTGCGTCGGCCAGGTCAGGCCCGGAATGCTGTCGGCCGCCTGGAACAGCCGCGGAAACCGCCCGAACTCGCTGTCCCAGTCCTGCTGGCCGCGCTCGACGATCATCCGGCGCGTCAGGTCGGAAGCGATGATCTCGCTCGCGCCATAGGCCGAGGCGCCGAGCACGCGAACCGCATGATAATGGCTCAGCACCACGTGCTTGATCGGCTTGTCGGTGACGGTGCGGATGCGATCGATGACCTTCTGCGCCATCACCGGCGTCGCCTGGGCGTCGATCACCATGACACTGTCTTCGCCGACGATGATGCCGGTGTTGGGATCGCCCTGCGCCGTGAAGGCGTAGCAGCCCGGGGCGATCTCACCGAAGGAGATTTCCTTCTCTTCCATGTCGCCGGCGGATGCGAATTCCTTGGCCATTGTCTTCTCCCTTGTCGTGTCCCGGAATCCGGCGCACCCGCGCGACTTTAGCCTGTAGACGTCTCCTGACGCTATGCGGACGGTTCGTACTTTACGAGGGTCTGGCTGATCGCGCCGAAAATCGACTGGCCATCGTCATCCTTCATTTCGATCCGGACGTGGTCGCCGAACGTCATGTAGGGGGTCTTCGGCGCGCCCTCGACGATGGTCTCCACGGTGCGCTGCTCGGCGATGCAGGAATAGCCGGCGCCCCCCGCGGCAATGGTCTTTCCGGGGCCGCCGTTGAGCTTGTTGGACACGGTGCCCGAGCCGATGACGCAGCCCGCGCCCAGCGGACGGCTTTTCGCGGCATGAGCGATCAGGGTCGGCATGTCGAACGTCATGTCGCTGTCGCAGCGTGCCTTGCCGAAGGGCTCGCCGTTGTATTCGACCAGCATGGCATGGGCGATCGTGCCGCCCGTCCAGTTGTCACCCAGTTCGTCCGGTGTGATCGCGACCGGGGAGAAGGCGGAAGACGGCTTGGCCTGAAAGAAGCCAAAGCCCTTGGCCAGTTCTCCCGGAATGAGGTTGCGCAGCGAAACGTCATTGACCAGCATCAGCAGCTTGATATGACCGGCCGCGTCCTCCTTGCTGACGCCCATGGGCACGTCGTCTGTGACGATGGCCATCTCGGCCTCGAAATCGATGCCCCAGGCATCATCAGCGAGCAGAATGGGCGCGTGCGGCGCCAGGAAACTGTCCGAGCCCCCCTGATACATCAGCGGATCGGTCCAGAAGGTCTCCGGCATGTCCGCCCCCCGGGCCTGGCGTACCAGTTCGACGTGGTTGACGTAGGCCGAGCCATCCGCCCACTGGTAGGCGCGCGGCAGCGGCGCCAGGCACAGCGCCTCGTCGAACGGCTCGCCCTCGATCTGGCCGATGTCGAGCCGGGTCGACAGATCGCGCAATTCCGGTTCCGCCCGCGCCCAGTCGTCCAGCGCATCCTGCAGGGTGGCGGCGACGGTGCCTGCCGGCGTGTAGCGCGTCAGGTCTCGAGAGACGACGACGAACAGTCCGTCGCGCGTTTCGTTATTCAGGCTGGCGAGTTTCATATCCGCGTCTTGTCCTTGTCGAAGCCGTCACAAACCCTGAAATCGGACGCATTCGTGGCGTCCGAATTCACTTGAACCATCTCATGCTCTAGGGCAAATTGGTTGCAGGCGCAACCACTCTCCCGCAACGGCCCGCCGGCTTGTTCCGGCGAGGGCCTTCAACCCGAACCGACTGCGAGCCGCATGACCGGACAAGGCAAACCCGAGACGCCCGCATCGGCTTCCGATGTCCAGCTCAACCTCCAGGAATTCCTGCCCTACCGGCTCGCCGTCCTGGCGGAAACGGTCAGCCAGTCGCTGTCGCAACTCTACAACGCCCGTTACGGCATCGCCATTCCGGAGTGGCGGGTCATCTCGATCCTGGGTCAATATGGCACCACGACAGCGAAACAGATCGGCACGCATTCTCGCATGCACAAGACCATGGTCAGCCGCGCGGTCGCGGCGCTCGAGCGGAAGGGACTGGTGGAGCGCTCCGCCAACAGCGACGACATGCGCGAGGCCTTCGTGACGCTGAGCGCGCGGGGACGCGCCGTCTATGGCGAGATCACGCCTGCGGCGGCGGACTTCGCCGATGCGCTGGTCGGGGTCCTGAGCAGCGAGGAGCGCGGGCATCTGGACACCATCCTGACCAAGCTGAACGATCACGCCTCTCAACTCGCGGACGACATCGCCAACGGCCGCCTGCCCGGATCCGGGGACCGGAACTGATGGTCCGCCCGGTGCTCTACGACTATTTTCGGTCCTCCGCGGCCTACCGGCTGCGCATCGCTCTGAATCTCAAGGGGATCGATTATGCGCAGCAACCCGTGAACCTGGTGCAGGGCGGCGGCGAACACCGGGGCGCGGCCTACCGGGCGATCAACCCGCAGGCCCGGGTGCCGAGCCTGGAAATCGACGGCGACGTGCTGATCCAGTCGCCGGCAATCCTGGAGTGGCTCGAGGAGACGCACCCGGCCCCGCCGCTGCTGCCGGCGGACGCCTTGGTGCGCGCGCATATCCGCGCAATCGCCGCGATCATCGCCTGCGACATCCATCCGCTGAACAATTCAGGTGTCCTCGGCTACCTGAAGGCCTCGATGGGCTGCACCGAGGCCGCGGTGGCGGCCTGGTACGCGCATTGGGTATCGGAAGGGTTTTCCGCCATCGAGACGCTGCTGGGCCGGGCGGCGACAGCCGGCCCCTTTGCTTTCGGCGACAGGCCGACGCTGGCCGATGTCTATCTTGTGCCGCAGGTGTTCAACGCACGGCGCTTTCACGTGCCGATCGACGCCTATCCGCGCATCGTGGCGGCGGATGCCGCCTGCGCGGATCTTCCTGCCTTCGCCAAAGCCCACCCGTCGCGCCAACCCGATAGCGAGTAACAGGCATCGGCCCCGGCTATCCCCAACCGCGACGCGGATTCGTATCGGCGTGCTACCATGGCCTGCTGTGCCATGCTATTGCAGACGCCGCCGCGGCATTGACACATTGCTCTGCCGCTATGGGCTCTGCCGCTATGGGCTCTGCCGCTATAACTATGCGGCTGCGGTGGCAGGGATGCGCCATGAATCATGTTTGCGTTGCGTGACGAAAGTTTGATGATGATCCGGCAGCTGATCGCCATGACGCTTTGTGCCAGTGCCCTGTCAATGGGGCTGTCTCGTGCCCATGCGCAGGGCAATGTCTGCGCCGGGCTGGAAAACGAGCTTGCACGCCTCTCGAGCATTGCCGACGGTCCGTCATCACAACTTGCCAAGTGGGACCAGGCGATCGCCGCACAGACCACTGCGGTGCAACGGACCGAACAGCACCGGCGACGCGCGGGCTGCGACGGCGGCGGCTTTCTGTTCCGCAATTCCGATCCCGTGCAGTGCGAGGCCCGCGACAAGCAGCTCCGCGACATGCGGGCCAAGCTCGCCAGGATGGAGCGCAATCGCGAGCGGGTGGCGCGCAAGGCGAATGCGGGTTCGGGAACGGCACGGCGCATTGCCGTAATCCGCAGCCAGTTGCGCCAGAACCGCTGCGGCGCCCCGCAATACCAGGCCCGCTCGCGCGAGTGGAATGACCGCGATAGCGGCAATGATCGCGTACGCTACGTGCCCAGCAACGGCGGGCGGCTGCTCCGGCGCGTGGCGCCGGACAGCAACGGCATCGTCGATGCGCGGTCCGCACGCCGCTCGGAAGGCCTGTTCGGCAGGCTGTTTGGCGGTTCCCCTCGCAACGACCGGGATTACGACTACCAAGACGGCTGGGACGGCCGTTTCGGCGGCACCTACCGCACGCTCTGCGTGCGGACGTGCGACGGCTATTATTTCCCGATCAGCTTTTCCACGACCGAGGCCAGTTTTTCGCGCGACAGCGCCATGTGCAGCAGCATGTGCCCGGGTACGGACGCGCGGCTGTTCATCCATCACAATCCCGGTCAGGACGCCAAGCAGATGGTCGCCCTCGACGGCCAGCCCTACGTGGAGCTGGAGAGCGCCTTCCGCTACCGCGATGAATTCGACCCCAGCTGCAGTTGCCAGGCACAGGCGCAGGCCTCGGGCAGCAGCAGCCGCCTGATCGCCCTGACCATGAACGGCGACGACGACTGGCGGACATTGCGGGAGGTCACCGCGCCGACGAGCGAAAGCGAGGCCCTGAGCCCACTGGAAGCGCCGCAGCCGCTGCGCAAGCTGTCCATCGATGCCGATCCGGATACCCTGGCCAATCAGCGCGGAGGATTTTCACCGCAGGCGCTGCTCAAGACCATGAACGCCACCGTGGCCAAGGAAAACACCAAGACCGCGTCAGCCGCGGGCAGCACGCCCTCGGATGAGGCCGCGTCCCGAGGCGCGGACGACGTCAGGATAGTCGGTCCAAGCTATTTCGTCGCCCAATAAGCGGCAGCAGGCGCGCCAGCTCGGGGCCGTGTTCGAGGCCGGTCAGGGCCTTGCGCAGCGGCATGAAAAGCCCGCGCCCCTTGCGCCCCGTGGCCGCCTTGACGGCAGTCGTCCAGCTCTTCCACGTCGTCTCGTCCCAGGGCTCCTCGGGCAGCAACGCGCGCGCCTGGGCAACCATGTCCGCATCCTCCGCCTCGATGACGGGAGTCACCGGTCCCTCGACGACCTGCCACCAGGTCGCGACTTCGTCGAACCTGGCTACATTGCCGCAAACCGCCTCCCAGAACGCCTGGGCCCGATCCTCCGCGATGCCCGCATGCGCAAGACGCTGGGCGACCTGCGCGTAGTCCACATGATGCAGCAGCTTGGCATTGAGGCCATCGAGATCGGCCGGGTCGAATGCCGCCGGCGAGCGCGAAACCGATCCGAGATCAAACCGCTCGGCCAGTTCCGCCATGCTGGCGACCGGCTCGACCGCCTGCGAGGTGCCGATCAGCACCGCGAGGCTGGCGACCGTCATCGGCTCGTATCCCGACTCGCGCAGGCTCGCCACGGACA
>JBFHII010000044.1:0-11151 GCA_041596535.1 Breoghania sp.
ACAATGCCTATCACGGCTCGACACTGGCCGGCGCGGCGCTCGGCGGCATGGGCGGCATGCATGAGCAGGCCGGCACGATTCCCGGCATCCATCACATCGCCCAACCCTACTGGTACGGCGAGGGTGGCGACATGGACGAGGACGCCTTCGGCCTGTGGGCGGCCCGCGAGCTCGAAAAGGCCATCGACGCACTCGGCGAGGACAAGGTCGCCGCCTTCATCGCCGAGCCGATCCAGGGCGCCGGCGGTGTGATCATTCCGCCAGCCACTTACTGGCCGGAAATCTCCCGCATCTGCAAGGAGCGCGACATCCTGCTGGTCGCCGACGAGGTCATCTGCGGGTTCGGTCGCCTGGGAACGTGGTTCGGCAGCGACTATTTCGGCATCACCCCGGACCTGATGCCGATCGCCAAGGGGCTGTCATCGGGCTATCTGCCGATCGGTGGCGTCATGGTCGCCGACAAGGTGGCTGATGTGATCATCAACCAGGCCGGCGAGTTCTATCACGGCTACACCTATTCCGGTCACCCGGCGTGCTGCGCGGCGGCACTGGAAAACCTGCGCATCATGGAAGAGGAAAAGATCGTCGACCGGGTGCATGACGACATCGGACCCTATCTGCAGGCGAAGTGGAAAACGCTGGCCGATCATCCGCTGGTGGGCGATGCACGCATGGTCGGCCTTATCGGCGCGCTGGAACTCTCGCCCGGCGGCCGCGGCGCGAAATTCGATCCCGTGGGCAGCGTCGGTACCCTGTGCCGGGACACCTCCTTCGCCAACGGCCTGGTAATGCGCGCGGTGCGTGACAGCATGATCATTGCGCCGCCCCTGGTGCTCAGCCGCGACGAGGCGGACGAACTGGTGCGGATCACCGAGAAGACTCTCGACGACACCCACGCGGAACTGAAGAAGCAGGGCCGCGTCTAGATCATGAGCGACTTGCCCGGCCAGCACACGCCGTCGCTCTATGCCGCAACCGCGATCGGCGATACGCCGCGCCCGCAGCTTCAGGGCACGGAACAGGCGGACGTCTGCGTTGTCGGCGGCGGATTCACCGGCATATCGACCGCGCTGCATCTGGCCGAGCGCGGCTATTCGGTCATCGTTCTGGAAGCCGAACGGATCGGCTGGGGCGCCTCGGGCCGCAACGGCGGGCAGTTGCACTCGGGCCAGCGCCGGGATCAGGACTGGCTCGAGAAGCGTTGCGGGCCGGAAGCGGCGCGGCGTTTCTGGAGCATGGCCGAGGAAGCCAAGGATCTGGTCAAGAGCCGCATCGCGAAACACGCCATCGACTGCGACTGGATGCCGGGCCTGATCCACGCGGTGCACAAGCCCGGCTGGGTGGCCGAGGAGCAGGAGGCGGCCGAGCGGCTGGGGCGCGACTACGGCTATGACGGCATCACGCTGCTGGACCGGGACGCCCTCGCGCGCGCCATCGGCACGGACGTCTATCACGGCGGCTATCGCGACGCCGGCGCGGGGCATCTGCACCCGCTGAACTTCGTGCTCGGCATGGCGCGGGCAGCGGAAGCGGCCGGGGTGCGCATCTTCGAAGGCGCGCACGTCACACACATCGGCGAGGAATCCCCGGCACGCGTCACGACGCCAAAAGGCGAGGTGCGGGCTGAAGCCGTGGTGCTTGCGGCAAACGGCTATCTGGCGGGGCTCGAACCGGCGACCGAAGCCCGTGTCATGCCGATCAACAACTATATCCTGGCGACCGAACCGCTCAGCGAAGCGGACGCCGACGCGCTTATTCCCGGCCGCGAAGCGGTGTCGGATTCGCGTTTCGTGGTCCACTACTGGCGGCTCACGGCCGACCGGAGAATGGTGTTTGGCGGCGGAGAAACCTACTCCCGCCGGTTCCCCGCCGACATTGCCGGTTTCGTGCGCAGGCACATGCTGAAGATCTACCCGCAGCTCGCGCACGCGCGCATCAGCCACGCCTGGGGCGGCACGCTGGCGGTGACCACGAACCGCATGCCGTATTTCCGACGCCCGCGCAAAGGCCTCTACGTCGCCTGCGGTTATTCCGGGCACGGAGTCGCGACCGCCAACTACGCCGGCCGGGTCATCGCGGAGGCGATCGCGGGAGACGCCGAGCGTTTTGACGTCTTCGAAAGCCTACCGATGTACCCGTTCCCTGGCGGAACCCTGCTGCGCGGGCCGACACTGGCGCTGGCGATGAGCTGGTTTGCGTTGCGCGACAGGCTCTGAGGCCCTTCCCGGCCTCAGGACACCTTCGCGATTCACTCGCGCCCGGACAATCGCCTGCCACGCCACAAGGCGCGCGCGCCAACCGCAACGCGGCCTGCCCGGAAGAAATCCCCCGCATCCAACATTCAAGCCGGCGGCGTACATTTCACCTTCATTACAAGGCCTTACCCTCGTGCAGCGGCGACAGCCCGGCCGGCCACGCGCGGACAATCGTGCCGGCGTTAACCCGGGGGTAATTCATTGCGGTAATTACGAGAGTAATTTTACTGACCACATCACATATTCGGCCTCCGACGGCCATCGCCGCACGCTCCTTTCCGGCGCCAATGCTCAAGGTATGAATTTCAGCATGGAAACCATCCTGCTTGTCGAGGACACAAGCTTTTTTAAGAAGGCGGTCACGCGCCTTTTCAGGAAAAACGATGGTTTCAGGATCATTGTCGCGCAGACCTATCGTGAAGCGCAGCAGATCATCGAGCAGCGCGGCCCCGAGATTTTCATTGCTCTCGTCGACCTGACACTGCCCGATACCACCGACATCGAGATCGTCGACCTCACGGTCTCCGCCGAGGTCCCGACGATCGTCTTCTCGAGCCGCTACGACGAGGGGCTCCGCGAGCGGCTTCTCGGAAAGGGCGTGGTCGACTATGTGCTGAAGGAAAGCCCGGCGAGCCTTGGCTACCTCAAGGCGCTCGTGCATCGGCTGCGCAAGAACCGGACGGTCAGCGCGCTGGTGGTCGACGACAGCACCACGCAGCTCAGGATGACCGCCGAGCGCCTGAAACGGCTGCAGTTGACCGTGCACACGGCCACCTGCGGAACCGACGCGCTCGCCATTCTCGAGCGCGACCCCACCATTCGCCTGGTGGTACTCGACTACATCATGCCGCACATGGACGGCATCCAGTTGCTCACGGAGATCCGCCGCCTGCGCGGCTCCGACAGCCTCGCGGTGATGGGGCTGTCGAGTTGCCGGAAACCCACCAGCATGGCGCGGTTCCTGAAATACGGAGCCAACGACTTCCTGTCGAAATCCTGTTCACCGGAAGAACTGATGCTCCGTGTCGGACAGAACCTGGACATGCTCGACCGGATTTCGGAGCTGACGGAAGTCGCGAATCGCGACGCCATGACGGGGCTTCGCAACCGCCGCTTCCTGTTCGAGACAGGCCGGTCGGTGTTCGAGACCTGCCGCAGGGAGGGCAAACCGGCCACGGTTGCGCTGATCGACATCGACTATTTCAAGCAGATCAACGATCGCTTCGGGCACGAGGCGGGCGACCGCATCATCAAGCTTCTGGCCGATGATCTGCGACAGGCCGGGCCCGCAAATGTGATCGCGGTCCGGCAAGGCGGCGACGAGTTCTGCCTGCTGATGCCCGACTGCAGTCAGGTGGCGGCCATCGAGCGCTGCCAGCGTCTGCATGACCGTTTCGCCACCCGCGACCTGGACTACCGCAGCGCCGAGGTGCCGATCACGCTGAGCATTGGCGTCGCCTCAGGTGTCGAGGAGGATCTCGACGCAGCCGTCCGGGTTGCCGACGCGCATCTGTATGAGGCCAAAAACCAGGGCCGCAACAGACTGGCCGCCGCCGGCTACAGCCGTCCGCTCGCCATCGGAACGGTGGCCGCCGCATCCGCGGCGATGCCGGCCTGAGTTCTGTTGCAGGCCGGCGCGCGGTTCAGGCGGGTCTGCGCGCCCAGGGGCGCGTTCCGGCGGGAACTTCCGGCACCGCTCCCACCGGCTGATAATAGAGGGAGACGTCGGGCATCCTGCCGTCCTCAAGCGCCGCGCGCGTCGGTTCGTTGGTGACGTCGAAGACATCGACCCCGCAGCGGCGCATCAACGGAATCTGATCCAGCAGCACGTCGCCGATAGCCCGGATTTCGCCGGTGTAGCCGAAATCCTCGCGCAGCAGCCGCGCCGACGAAAATCCCCGGCCGTCGGTGAACTGCGGGAACTCGACGGCGATCGCCGAGAAGCGGTTGATGTCCGCCTCGATATCCTCGACCCGGTCACCGGCACGGACGACGACACCCAGCGGTGCATTGCGGCCCGCAAGCGTGTTCCGCTCCGCCGTCCAGCGGCTCAGAGAGACGAAAGCCGCACCGTCGGCGGGCACATCCGCGTCATCGTCCAGCACGACCCAGTCATCGGCTTCGAACCGGCCATTTCTGAATACATCACTCATTGCTCAAATCCCGCTGCCGTCCGCTTCGCGCCCGTGGGTCGGAAGATGGATACCACATTCGACTTTCTCCGAGCCCCGCCAGCGCCCGGCGCGCGCATCCTCGCCCGGACGCACCCGCTCGGTGCACGGCATGCAGCCGATCGACAGAAACCCTTGCGCCACCAGAGGATGCGGCGGCAGATCGTGCTTCAACGCGTAAGCCTTGACCTCCTCCGCCGACCAGTTGGCCAGAGGGTTGACCTTGATGCGCTCGCCATCCGCCTCGAACAGCGTCAGTCGCGCGCGCGAGGCCGACTGGAACCGCTTGCGCCCGGTGATCCAGGCATCGAAACCGTCCAGCGCCCGCTCGAGCGGCAGGACCTTGCGGATATGGCAGCAGCGGTCGGTGTCGCGCATCCACAGCCCGCCGTCGGCATCCGCCGCGGCAACATCGCCCGCGTCGGGAACAATGGTGCGCACGTCGCTCAGTCCGAACCGGCTCGTCAGCATGTCGCGATAGCGCTTGGTCTCGCCGAACAGCTTCTGCGTATCGACGAACAGGATCGGCGCGGCCATGTCCGCCTGCGCAATCAGATGCAAGAGCACGGAGGATTCTGCGCCGAAGCTGGAGACCAGCGCGATGCGGCCCGGATAGACCTCATGCAGCAACGCATCGAGCATGGCCACGGTGCCAAGACCCTCGTAGGTTGCGTTCAGCGCCTGCGCTTCCGCGTGGACGGCATTCTCGGGATCGAATGCGACAGCTGCGGCGTCAAGCGGAGCCATAAAGCGCCTCCTTGAAAGGTTGGTCCCCGACCCGCCGATACGCGTTCAGGAAAGGTTCGCCGTCGCTTTGGCGCACCTTCAGATAGGTGTCGACGACTGTCTCGACGGCGTCGACGACCTTGTCGCCGGCAAAGCCGCGGCCGATGATGCTGCCGATGGAGGAGTTCTCGTCCGCGGATCCGCCGAGCGTGATCTGGTAGAGTTCCTCGCCCTTCCGATCGACACCGAGAATGCCGATGTGGCCGACATGATGATGGCCGCAGGCATTGATGCAGCCGGAGATCTTGATCTTCAGATCGCCGATTTCCTGCTGGCGTGCAGGTTCACCGAACCGCTCGGAAATTTCCTGGGCGATTGGGATCGAGCGGGCGGTGGCCAGCGCGCAGTAATCCATTCCCGGACAGGCGATGATGTCCGTGACCAGCCCGACGTTGGCGTCGGCCAGGTCGATCGCGACCAGGGCGTCGTAGATGGCCTTGAGGTCGTCGAGCGCCACATGGGGCAGCACGAGGTTCTGCTCATGGCTGACGCGGATCTCGTCGTGGCCATAGCGTTCGGCCAGGTCGGCGACGGCGTCCATCTGGGCGGCGCTGGCATCCCCCGGCACCCCGCCGATGGGTTTCAGCGACACGGTCACGGAGACGTGGCCCGGCACCTTGTGCGGGTGCGTGTTGCGCCTCACCCAGTCATCGAATCCCCGGCTGGCGGCACGCTGCGCATCAAGCGCCGCACTGGCCGTGGGCGCCGCATCCATCGCGGGAAGCGCGAAATAGGCCTCGATCCGCCGGACCTCTTCATCCGGCAGCTTCAGGATGCCGTGGCGGATCTTCTCGAACTCCGCCTCGATTTCCTTGCGCAGCTCATCGATGCCGGTCTCATGCACCAGGATCTTGATGCGCGCCTTGTACTTGTTGTCGCGCCGGCCATAGCGGTTATAGACGCGCAGGATCGCTTCCGAATAGGCCAGCAGATCCTCTTCGGGGAGGAAATCGCGCACCCGCTTGGCAATCATCGGCGTGCGGCCCTGGCCACCGCCGACATACACCACGAAGCCAACCTCGCCCGCATCGTTGCGGGTCAGTTGCAGGCCGATGTCGTGCACCTGGATGGCCGCGCGGTCGTGCGGCGCGCCGGTGACGGCGAACTTGAACTTGCGCGGCAGGAACGAGAACTCCGGGTGCAGCGACGACCACTGACGCAGGATCTCCGCGTAAGCGCGCGGGTCGGCGACCTCGTCCGCCGCGGCACCTGCAAAATGGTCCGTCGTGATGTTGCGGATGCAGTTGCCCGACGTCTGGATGGCGTGCATCTCGACTTCGGCGAGTTCGGAGAGAATCGCCGGCACATCGTCGAGCCGCGGCCAGTTGTACTGGATATTCTGCCGGGTGGTGAAATGGCCGTAGCCGCGGTCATAGGTGCGCGCGATGTGCGCCAGCTTGCGCATCTGCACGCTCGACAGGGTGCCATAGGGCACGGCGACCCGCAGCATGTAGGCATGAAGCTGCAGGTACACCCCGTTCATCAGGCGCAGCGGCTTGAACTGATCCTCGGTCAGGTCGCCGGCAAGCCGCCGGCGCACCTGGTCGGAGAACTGGGATACCCGCTGAGCCACAAACTCGGCGTCGAACTCATCATAACGATACATGGCAACGCTCCTGTCTGTTCACGCCGCGCCGCGCGAGCGGACGGCCTGCTTGCCGAGATCGGCGCGAATGGTCGGACCCTTGGCGCGAATTTTCTCGCGCAGCTTCACGGGCACGATCGCGCCGTCCTCCAGGCTGACATCGATCTCATAGGGCTCGACGATGACCCGGTCGGTCACCGCTGAAGCGGCGAATGCGAGCGCCCTGGCCACAGCTTCCTTGTCATCCAGGAGATGCGCAGCCTCGACGGTCTCAACCCACTGGCCACCTGTTCCAAGCCAGACGACTTCGCCGTCTCCCAGGCGGTTGGCGGTAACGATCTTCGACATGTGGTCCCTCATGCGGCGGCGGAGACCGACCGGGCGGCGATCTGCCCCTGCGTCTGCGCGAATAGCGGTTTTGCATTGCGAAGCGCGGCCTCGGCCACGACCTCGCCGATGACGATCAGGACCGGGCCGGCGACATCGTCGCGTGCGCCCAGACCGTCGAGATCGGCCAGAACGCCGGCGTAGACCGCCTCGTCGCTTCGCGCGGCATTCTCGATCGCCGCGACCGGCGTCCGCGATGACAGTCCAGCGTCCATGAGACGGGCCGCGACCTTGCCGGCCACGCTGCGGCCCATGTAGACGGCGACGGTGGAACCGCTCAGCGCCAGCTGTCCCCATCCGGGCAACGTGTCGCCCGCCTGGTCATGGCCGGTGGCGAAAACCACCGACGAGGCGACGCCGCGCAGGGTCAGCGGAATTTCCGCGGACGAGGCGGCGGCCAGCGCCGCGGTGACACCCGGTACGATCTCATAGGCAACATCCGCCTCGCGGAGCGCCGCGATTTCCTCGCCCGCGCGGCCGAAGATCATCGGATCACCGGATTTCAGACGCACCACGCGGCGGCCCGCGCGCGCCTCACGCACGAGAATGTCGTTGATTTCGCCCTGGGTGCAGGAATGCGCGCCCTTGGCCTTGCCGACGCACAGCCGCTCGGCGTCCCGCCGGCCCATGGCAACAACGGCGTCGGGCACGAGCTGGTCATGCACGATGATGTCGGCTTCCTGCAGCACCCGCTGGGCGCGCAGGGTCAACAGGTCTTCCGCACCGGGTCCTGCGCCGACGATCCAGACATAACCGTCCTCGTCCTGGGCACCGTTCAACAGGCGCTGGGCATCGGCGCGGGCCCGGTCGGGCCGGCCGGCGTGCATGTTCTCGGCAATCGAACCGGAAAAGAAGGAAGCCCAGAAGCGACGGCGCGCCGGCCCGTCGGTGATCACGTTTGAAACCGCATCACGCAGGCTCTCGGCCAGATGCGCAAGATCGCCGGTCGCGCGCGGCAACATGGCCTCGATGCGCGCGCGGATGTGGCGCGAGAGCACCGGTCCGACACCGGTGGAGGTCACCGCCACCGCGATGGGCGCGCGGTTGACCAGCGCGCCGGTGTAGAAGTCGCAAAGCTCGGGCCGGTCGACGGCATTGACGGGAATGCCCGCGGCACGTGCCGCTTCGACAACGGCGCGGTCCCTCGCCTCGTCCTCCTGCGCGGTAAACACCAGCGCCGCGCCCTCAAGATGGACAGGATCGAACGGAACCGCGAGATGCGATGCGCCGCGCGCGCGGATGTCGGCGGCAAGGCCCGGCTCGACGTGCGGGGCAACAACCACCAGTGCAGCATTGGTCTCCGACAGCAGCCGAAGCTTGGCTGCGGCTTCCTCGCCTCCACCGACGATCAGCACGCGTCGGCCCGCAACCTTGTGAAAGGCCGGGAAAACGTCCAGCTTGCGGCTCTGCCGCGTGTGGGCTGTCGTGCCCGTGTCTCGATATCGTGCCGGCTGCCTGCTCATCGGGCGTACTCCGCCTATCCGTGACTACGCCCCAACAGGTAGTACGGCGGCGGCGAAAACGCCGGGCATCGGATTTCAAGTTTTGCGGCAAATGGAGAAAAACCATCTGCCGAGGCGCGCAAACACGCCAAATCCTCGAAATCATGGCTGTTTTCAAAGGGGGAACGGTATTCGGACACCGCTGCGCCCGGCGCCAATCATGGCTGTGACGCGGCGATCCGTCAGACTCGGACAACCGCATATGGCGCACGGGCGGGAACGGCACGGTGCAACAACAGCCGGCGTGCGGGCGGCGCGCCCAAACGTCCGGCAATCCGGATCTGCTACTTCAGCGCCTGCAGCACCGAGACATAGTTGGCGACTGCGGCACCACCCATGTTGAAGATGCCGCCAAGTTCGGGATTCTTCAGCTGCATGTCGCCTGCCTCGCCGGCGAGCTGCATCGCCGTGATCACATGCATGGAGACGCCGGTGGCGCCAATCGGATGCCCCTTGGCCTTGAGGCCGCCGGACACATTGACCGGCAGCTTGCCGTTGGGCTGCGTCCAACCCTCCTTGAGCGCAATCGCACCCTGGCCTTCCGGGGTCAGGCCCATGGCCTCGTATTCGATCAGCTCGGCGATCGTGAAGCAGTCGTGGGTTTCGACGAACGACAGATCGTCAAGCGTGATACCGGCCGACTGCAGCGCGCGCGCCCAGGCCGTGGAGCAACCCTCGAATTTCAGAATGTCGCGCTTGGACATCGGCAGGAAATCCTGCGCATGCGCGGTGGCGCGAAAGCCGACCGCCTTCTTCATGCCCATGGCCGTCTGCATGTCGGTGAGAACGAGTGCCGCGGCACCATCGGAGACCAGGGAACAGTCGGTGCGTTTCAGCGGACCCGCGACAAAGGGATTCTTGTCGCTTTCCATGCGGCAGAAGTCATAGCCCAGATCCTTGCGCATCTGCGCATAGGGGTTCTTGACGCCGTTGGCATGGTTCTTCGCCGCGATCGCGGCAAGCGCATCGGACTGGTCGCCGTATTTCTGGAAATAGCTCTGGGCGATCTTGCCGAAAACCCCGGCGAAGCCTGCGGGAATGTCACCGTCTTCCGGCAGATAGGAGGCCTTGAGAAGGTTCTGGCCGATTTCGGGTCCCGGTGTCGTCGTCATCTGCTCGACGCCGACCACAAGGACGACGCGGGCGGTCTTCGCCGCAATCGATTTCACACCCTGATGCACGGCGGCGGAGCCCGTCGCGCAGGCATTTTCGACCCGTGTCGCCGGCTTGAACCGCAGTGCATCATCCGCCTGAAGCACCAGTGCGGCGGTAAAGTCCTGCGCCGAGAACCCGGCGTTGAAATGGCCCAGCACGATTTCGTCGACATCCCCCGGCGCGATACCGGCATCGGCGATGGCGGCGCTTGCCGCCTTGACGATCAGACTCTCGACCGTTTCCTCCGCGTGTTTGCCGAAAGGCAGATGCGACCAGCCGACGATTGCAGCACTCATGCACGTTCTCCCATGCACGTTCTCCGATGGATCCTGTTTCAGCACGAAGACCCCTCCTCAAGGCGAAGTCGTCTTCGGCGCGCAGGCAGCGGCGCCAGCATAGCCCAACAGCGTCACTTCCTGAAACAGATAGGGATGCAAAGGCGCGTCGTCACCGGGATCGCCGCGGCAATCACCAACCAGATTGCGCAGACCGGCCACGACCTGTCGAAGCAATCGGTCTGCTGCCAGGCTTCGACCGGCTATTCGATCATGACGACGACCATGCCGGGGTGGCCGACGCTCTTCAAGAGCGCAAAAGCCGCGCGATGGCTTTCCAGGCTGCCGATGCAGCCTTGCATCGGCCCTTCAACCCGCGAACCCGTTGCCGCCGGAAACAATCGAGAAGGCGCTCGGCGGGCAGCACGTCTGGATGTACAGAAAGACCTTGCCGTCGGAGGTGTAGCAGCGCCGACGGATGGTCACGGTACCCGCGAGAGCCCTGTTGGAGCCAGTGACGTCATCATCGACGTCCATGGTGATCTCCTGCGCGGCCTGGCCTTTCTGCATGCCGTACGCCTTGGCAAGCGTCGCCGGCAAGCGATGGATGGCACTCGCAAGTCCGGAGAAGAAATCAGTATGGGCTGCCCCGGTATAAACAGTGGCAGGAGCCAGATCCTGACCCGACTGCGCGTCGGGGCACACGAAATGGCCCCTGATCTCGATGAGCTGAGTACCGGGGTCGCATTCCAGCAACCGGGACAGCTGTTCGCCGGCGGTGATCGGCCGGGTCTCATCGACCTGCAGGTTCCAGTTGCAGGGTGACGCCAAAAATGCACTCAGGCGATGCGCTGTGCCGTCCTCCGCATCCTTAGCGCCAACCGACGTCACCTCACTGCCACGTCCCTGTCGGGATGCAACCATCCCGCGAGCACGTAACTCACGTAACGCATGCCGGATCGTGTGACGACTCATGTCGAAACTTTCGGCCAGCTCCGCTTCGGTCGGCAACAAGGTGCCCACCGGATAGGAGCC
>JBFHII010000045.1:0-11149 GCA_041596535.1 Breoghania sp.
ATAGTTGTTGGAAGCGACATCCAGCAGCCGGTCCTCGGTCAGCGTACCGGGGGTGACCAGCCGCACCACGTCCCGGCGCACCACTGATTTGGAGCCGCGCTTCTTGGCCTCCGCCGGGTCCTCGGTCTGCTCACAGACCGCCACACGGAATCCGAGCGCGATCAGTTTCTGCAGATAGTCGTCCGCCGCATGCACCGGCACCCCGCACATCGGGATATCCTCGCCAAGGTGCTTGCCGCGCTTGGTCAGCGTGATGCCGAGCGCCTGCGATGCGGCTTCCGCATCGTGAAAGAACAACTCGTAGAAGTCGCCCATCCGATAGAACAGCAGGCTGTCGGGATTGGCCGTCTTGATTTCGATATACTGCTCCATCATGGGCGTAATCCGCGCATTCGCGGCGTCCGGAGCGGTCTTTGGCGGTGTGGCTGTACGTGTTGACATGCGCGGAAGGTAGCAAACTGCAACGCGGGTTTCACCGCCACCTGTCGCCAAGTCGGGTTGTGGCCTGTGATTTCGGGGGATAATGTCCGCTTCCCTCCGCTCGCAGCAACAGCACAATAACGAGATACACAATGTCAGGCACAGACAAGACCGCAAAAAACGGCCTATCGTTCACGGATCAGGAAGCGCTTCAATTTCACCAGGAAGGCCGTCCGGGCAAGCTGGAAATCTCTCCGACCAAGCCGATGGCGACGCAACGCGACCTGTCGCTTGCCTACAGCCCCGGCGTGGCCGTGCCGGTGCTGGCGATTGCGGAGGACCCGTCCAGAGCTTTCGACTACACCAATCGCGGCAATATGGTCGGCGTGGTCACCAACGGCTCCGCGATCCTGGGGCTTGGCAATCTGGGGCCGCTGGCCGCCAAACCGGTGATGGAAGGCAAGGCGGTGCTGTTCAAGCGCTTCGCCGACATCGATGCCATCGATCTGGGCGTCAGTACCGAGAATGTGGATGAGTTCGTCAACTGCGTGCGCTTCCTCGGCACCTCTTTCGGCGGCATCAATCTCGAGGACATCAAGGCGCCGGAGTGTTTCCAGATCGAGGCGCGTCTGCGCGAACTGATGGACATCCCGGTGTTCCACGATGACCAGCACGGCACGGCGATCATCGCCGCCGCCGGAATCATCAACGCCATGCATCTGACCGGCCGCGACATCGCGACGACGAAGCTGGTGTGCAACGGCGCCGGTGCCGCAGGCATCGCCTGTATCGAGCTCATCAAGGCGATGGGCATGCCGCACGACAACGTCATCCTGTGCGATACCAAGGGGCCGATCTACGAGGGCCGCGAAGACGGCATGAACCAGTGGAAGGCTGCGCACGCGGCGAAGACCGACGCGCGCTCCCTGGCCGAGGCCATGAAGGGCGCGGACATCTTCTTCGGCGTCTCCGTCAAGGGCGCGCTGACCAAGGACATGGTCGCCTCGATGGCGGACAAGCCGATCATCTTCGCCATGGCGAATCCCGATCCGGAAATCACGGCCGAGGAAGTCGCCGAGGTGCGCGACGACGCGATCATGGCCGCGGGCCGGTCCGATTATCCCAACCAGGTCAACAATGTCCTCGGGTTCCCCTATATTTTCCGCGGCGCGCTTGACGTTCAGGCCAGCACCATAAACGAGGCGATGAAGATCGCCGCCGCGAACGCGCTCGCCGAACTCGCGCGCGAGGACGTGCCGGACGAGGTTGCCGCCGCCTATCGCGGCAAGCGGCCGAAATTCGGTCCCGAGTACATCATTCCTGTGCCGTTCGATCCCCGCCTGATTTCCGCGGTGCCCGCCGCGGTTGCGCAGGCGGCGATGGACAGCGGCGTGGCGCGCAAGCCGATCGTCGACATGGACGCGTATCGGATGCACCTCAGCGCAAGGCGCAACCCGGTCGCCGGCTCGCTGCAGAGCATCATCACCAAGGTGCGCCAGGCGCCGAAGCGCGTGGTCTTCGCCGAGGGCGAGGAAATCCAGGTCATCCGCGCGGCCATGAGTTTTGTGAGCCAGGGTCTGGGAACTGCCGTGCTGATCGGCCGCGAGGACGAGATCCGGGCGACCGCCGAGGCCGCCGGCATCGATCTCAAGCATGGGATCGAGATCGAGAACGCCCGTGCCTCGACCAAGAACGCGGCCTATGCCGAATATCTCTACGCCCGCCTGCAGCGCAAAGGTCACCTGCTGCGCGACTGCCAGCGGCTGGTCAACAACGATCGCAATTACTGGGGCGCCATCATGGTGGCCAAGGGCGATGCGGATGCCATGGTGACGGGCGTGACGCGGAACTATTCCGTGGCGCTCGACACCGTGCGGCAGGTGGTTGACACCAAGCCCGGTCACCGGGTCATCGGCGTGTCGCTGGTTCTGGCGCGCGGCCGCACGGTGCTGGTCGCTGACACCGCGGTGCATGACATGCCGAACTCCGAGGAACTGGCCGACATTGCGATGGAGGCGGCCCATGTTGCCCGCCGTCTCGGCTACGAGCCGCGAATTGCCATGCTGGCCTACTCGACCTTTGGTCACCCCGCGGGCGAGCGTTCGGCACGGGTGCAGGAAGCCGTGAAGATCCTCGATGCGCGCGGCGTGGATTTCGAGTACGACGGCGACATGGCCGCGGATGTGGCGCTGAACATGGAGCAGATGGCATCCTATCCGTTCTGCCGCCTCACGGGTCCGGCGAACGTGCTGATCATGCCGGCCTTCCACTCCGCCTCGATCTCCACCAAGATGCTGCAGGAGCTTGGCGGCTCGACCGTCGTTGGCCCGCTTCTCGTCGGTCTCGACAAGCCGGTTCAGATCGTCTCGCTCGGGGCCAAGGACAGCGATATCGCCAATATGGCGGCGATCGCGGCTTACGATGTGACCTAGTCGCACCGGACAACGTGGACAGGCGCGGCGGTTGCATTACCGCTGCGTCATTCCCGGCAAGGCGCAAGCCGAGGCCGGGAACGCGGCATCCCGAGGCCGGCGGTTTCCTTCGCACGCAGGCGGGAATGGTGGTGGCACGACGGGTTGTGTCTCCGCATTGCCAAGTCCATAAGATGCTGACTGCCGGACTATTGCTGCAAGAAGGCTTCTGAAACCATGGCCTCGCCCGTCACCATCAAGATCTGCGGACTGTCGACGCGGGAGACCATGCAGGCGGCGCTGGACGCCGGTGCCGACATGGTGGGCCTTGTGTTTTTCCCCAGGAGCCCAAGGCACGTGTCCTACGAGACAGCGGCGGATCTGGCGGCCATGGCGCGCGGACGCGCGGAAATCGTCGCGCTCACCGTGGATGCGGACGACGTGCTGCTGGCTGAGATCGTCGAAAAAGTGTCGCCCGACTGGCTGCAGCTGCATGGCTCGGAGAGCCCCGAGCGCGTACGTGAGATCCGCGCGAAATTCGGCGTCCGGGTGATGAAGGCGATCGGCGTGCGCGGAGCCGGTGACATCGCGGCGGCTGCCGCCTACGAGCCCGTCTGCGATACGATTCTCTTCGACAGCAAGCCGCCGAAAGACGCGGATGTACCGGGCGGATCGGGCCGGTCTTTCGACTGGCATCTGATGGAAGATCTTGACCTTACCAAGCCCTTCATGCTTTCCGGGGGGCTGGATGCTGGAAATGTCGCCGAGGCCTTGTCCGTCACCCGTGCGCGCGCCGTCGATGTTTCATCGGGCGTCGAGCGGGAGAGGGGCGTCAAGGACCCGGCGCTGATCCGCGCTTTTGTGGCCGCCGTGAAGGATGGCACGCACCGCTAATGGAGACCGCCGTGAGCACTCAGCCGAACACCTTGCGTTCCGGACCCGACCTGACCGGGCATTTCGGCATCTTCGGCGGCCGCTTCGTCGCCGAAACCCTGATGCCGCTGATTCTCGATCTGGAGAAGGCCTACAAGGACGCCAAGGCGGACCCTGCATACGCCGCGGAGCTGGAAGACCTCAACACCCACTACACCGGCCGCCCGTCGCCGCTTTATTTCGCAGAGCGGCTGACGGAGGAACTGGGCGGCGCGAAAGTCTATTTCAAGCGCGACGAGCTCAACCACACCGGCAGCCACAAGATCAACAACTGCCTCGGTCAGATCCTGCTCGCCAAGCGGATGGGCAAGACGCGGATCATCGCGGAGACCGGCGCCGGCCAGCATGGCGTTGCCACCGCCACCGTCTGCGCGCGCTTCGGGCTGCCCTGTGTCGTCTACATGGGCAAGACCGACGTGGAGCGCCAGGCGCCCAACGTGGTGCGCATGCAACTGCTGGGCGCCGAGGTGATTCCGGTTACCGCCGGCGCGGGTACGCTGAAGGACGCCATGAACGAGGCGCTGCGCGACTGGGTGACCAACGTCGAGGACACCTATTATCTGATCGGCACGGCAGCCGGCCCGCATCCCTATCCGGAGATGGTGCGCGACTTCCAGTCGGTGATCGGAAAGGAACTGCGCGAACAGTTGATGCAGGCCGAAGGCCGTCTGCCGGACGCGCTGGTCGCGGCAGTGGGCGGCGGCTCCAACGCCATTGGCCTGTTCCATCCGTTCCTCGATGACGCCGACGTCAGGATTTTCGGTGTCGAAGCGGGCGGCAAGGGCCTCGAGGGCGACGAGCATTGCGCCTCACTCAATGCCGGACGCCCCGGTGTGCTGCACGGCAACCGTACGTATCTGCTGCAGGATGACGATGGTCAGATCCTGGAGGGACATTCGATTTCTGCCGGACTCGATTATCCCGGCATCGGTCCAGAGCACTCCTGGCTCAAGGAAATCGGCCGCGTCGAATACGTGCCCGCGACCGACGACGAGGCGCTCAACGCCTTTCAGTTGCTGACCCGGCTCGAGGGGATCATTCCCGCACTGGAGCCCGCCCACGCGCTGGCCTATGTGATGAAGCTGGCCCCCACGATGAGCAAGGACCAGATCATCGTCATGAATCTGTGCGGCCGTGGCGACAAGGACGTGTTCACCGTCGGCAAGATTCTGGGATACGACCTGTAGCAGCCGTCAGCGACCTGCATGTCGTTCGGGTCGTGCCCCGCGCCGCGTTGCGGCTTGATCGGGGCCGACCTTGGCCGGCGTCAGAACGGATGCGATATCCTCAATAATTTCAGTGTTACGCCACCTATGCGTGGCGCGCATGGGTGACTTGCGCTGCAGCATCTTGTGTTGCGGTGCAATATCTCCAATATCGGGGACAACAGAAGTCTCTGAACTGGAGAAAAGCAAATGTCCTCCCAATCCGTTCTCCACGCTCCGCATTCGGCTCGCGATTCCGTCGTCGCGCCGGTCGTGTCCGTGCTCGGTACTATCGCCACCTTCTTCACCGTGATCGGCCAGGCCCGGAACGCACAGTCCACCTACGAGCGCCTGATGCGCTTGAGCGATGCCGAACTGGCTGCGATGGGGCTGAACCGCAACGACCTGGCGCGTTACGCATTCGACAGCGCTTTCGACAAGCGCTAAGCCGGCAATCCCGGGCTCATCAAGCGGCCGGTACCGGTCGTTTTGACGCTTGCGGGCGCATGCCCGGATTGACAGAGGGTCGCTCTCCCTCCTACATCCAGACGGACACAATGGCGGTCTGGAGTAGATTGCGGCGACAACGGCTTTCGTTTTCGCCATGAATGCTGCTCCGTCGTCCTCGAACCGGCTGGATGAGAAACGCAGCATGACAGAAACACGCATCGACCGCCGCTTCGCCGCATGTGCTGAGAAGGGCCGTCCCGCGCTGGTGACCTTTGTTACCGCCGGCGACCCGGACGCCGCCACCTCGCTTGCGCTGCTCAAGGCACTGCCCGCTGCCGGCGCCGATGTGATCGAACTCGGCATGCCGTTTTCCGATCCGATGGCCGAGGGCATTCCCATCCAGCGCGCGTCCCAGCGCGCCCTGGCGGCCGGCCAGACCATGCGGAAGACGCTGGAGATGGTCCGCGCCTTCCGCGAGGAAGACGGCGACACGCCGATCGTCCTGATGGGCTACTACAATCCGATCTATTCCTACGGCAACGAAGCCTTTCTCGCCGATGCCAAGGCTGCCGGCGTCGATGGTCTGATCATCGTCGACCTGCCGCCCGAGGAAGATGACGAGCTTTGCGTCCCCGCGCTGAAGGCCGGATTGAATTTCATCCGCCTCGCGACCCCCACGACCGATGATGCCCGTCTTCCCGCCGTGCTCGCCAATACCTCCGGCTTCGTCTATTACGTCTCCATCACCGGCATCACCGGCACCGCCGCACCCGATGCCGACCGTGTTGCCGTCGCCGTCAACCGCATCAAGGGCCATACCGGCTTGCCGATCGCCGTTGGCTTCGGGGTGAAGACGGCCGAGCAGGCTCGCGAGATCGGCCGCAATGCCGATGGCGTCGTCGTCGGCTCGGCGTTGGTGGAAGCGGTGCGCAACAGCCTCGATTCGGAAGGTCGCGCCACACAATCGACGGTTTCCGCCGTCACACATCTCGTGACCGAGTTGAGCCGCGGCGTGCATGCCGCCCGCTCGGAAGCTGCCGAATAATCCGTTACCCGGGTAACGCGAAGAGACGGAATACCTGCCTTGAACTGGATCAACAGTGTCGTTCGGCCGAAACTTCAGAGTTTTCTGAACAAACGGGAATCGCCCGAGAACCTCTGGATCAAGTGCCCCGAAACCGGCGAGATGGTTTTCCACCGCGATCTGGAAGCCAACCAGTGGGTTGTGCCGAACTCCGGACACCACATGCGCATCTCCGCGCGGCAGCGGCTGGAGTATTTCTTCGACGAGGGAACGTTCGAGACGCATCCGACGCCGGAAGTCGTGACCGATCCGCTGAAGTTTCGCGACGAACGCCGCTATGTCGACCGGCTGCGCGATTCCAAGGCGAAAACCGGCATGGAAGACGCCGTGCTGGTGGCCAGCGGCGCCGTGAAGGGCGATCCGTTCACCGTCGCCGTGCAGGATTTCAACTTCATGGGCGGCTCGCTGGGCATGGCTGCCGGCGAGGCAATAATCACAGGCTTGAACATCGCGCGCGAGAATGGAACGCCGTTCGTGCTGTTCGCGGCCTCCGGCGGAGCGCGCATGCAGGAAGGTATCCTGTCGCTGATGCAGATGCCGCGCACCACGGTCGCCATCCAGCAGCTGCAGGAAGCCGGACTGCCCTACGTCGTGGTGCTGACCAACCCGACCACCGGCGGCGTCACCGCGTCCTACGCGATGCTGGGCGACATTCATATCTCCGAGCCCGGCGCGCTGATCGGCTTCGCCGGACCGCGCGTCATCGAGCAGACCATCCGGGAAAAGCTTCCCGAAGGTTTCCAGCGCGCCGAGTTCCTGCAGGAGCACGGCATGGTCGATCTCGTGGTGCATCGCCACGAGATGGCCGAAACGATCGCGCGCATCTGTTCGGTTCTGATGAAGCGCCCCGCACCCCGCGTGGCCGCGCCGATCATCACAGCTGCCTCTGACGAAGACGCCGAGAGCGCACCGCCGCCTGAAACGGACGCTTCCAAGGCGGAAGCGGCTCAGACCTGACGAAAGCGGCGTAATCCGATCATGGACCAAAGCACAGCCGTTCTGGAGCGCCTGCTGGGGCTCCATCCGAAAGAGATCGATCTGTCGCTGGACCGGTTGCAGCGGCTGCTCGATGCTCTCGGCAATCCGGAACGCGCCCTGCCGCCGACGATCCACATCGCGGGAACCAACGGCAAGGGATCGACGACCGCTTTCATGCGGGCGATCCTGGAAGCCGACGGCCAGAGCGTCCATGTCTATACGTCGCCGCATCTCGTGCGGTTTCACGAGCGGATTCGTCTTGGCCAGCCCGGAGGCGGACGGCTCGTCGCCGACGACGTCCTGAACGCGACGCTGTTGCGTTGCGAGGAAGTCAACGACGGCGCGCAGATCACCTTTTTCGAGATCAGCACGGCCGTCGCTCTGTGCCTGTTTGCCGAAAATCCCGCTGACGTGCTGCTGCTGGAAGTGGGCCTGGGTGGCCGCTTCGACGCCACCAACGTGATCGAGAAGCCGATCGTCAGCGTCATTACCGCGATTTCGATGGATCACGAGCGCTTTCTGGGCGACCGCCTGGAAGGCATTGCTAAGGAAAAGGCAGGAATCCTGAAGCGCGGCGCTCCGGCGGTGATGTCGCCCCAGGAGGATGCGGTACGCGGCGTTGTCGAGGCGGAAGCCGAGGCCGTGGGTGCACCGCTCGCCATCGGCGGTCAGGACTGGAGCGCTTTCGAGGAGCATGGACGCCTGATCTATCAGGATGAGGGCGGACTGCTGGACCTTCCGCTGCCGCGGTTGCCGGGCCAGCATCAGATCGTCAATGCCGGCACCGCGATCGCGGCGCTGCGCGCGGCCGGAATCTGGCCTGGCGCGGAGGCGACCGAGCAGGGCCTGTGCAACGTTTCCTGGCCCGCGCGCCTGCAGCGACTGACCCAGGGGCGCTTGTTCACACACGCACCCAAGGGAGCGGAAATCTGGCTCGACGGCGGTCACAATCCGGCCGCCGGCGTGGCAATCGCCAGCGCCATGGCGGATCTGGAGGATCGGCTCGACCGGCCGCTTTACCTGGTCTGCGGCATGCTCAACACCAAGGATCCGATCGGTTTCTTCCGGCCGTTTGAGGGCCTGGCGCGGCACATCATGACGATTCCGCTGATATCCTCGGCGGCAGGCGTCAGTGCCGAGGATCTGGCCCGTGATGCCGCCGTGGCCGGCGTCGATTGCGAACCGGCGCCGTCGCTTGCCGCGGCACTGGAACGGATCGGGCAACTGTGCGGCGACGGCCCGCCCCGCATTCTCATTTGCGGATCGCTGTATCTGGCCGGCGACGCGCTGGCGTTCAACGGCACCCCGCCGGAATAAAGCCGCCGCGCCCAGCGTGGGCCTCATCTAGAGTGGAATGTCGCCGACAAATCCGCCGCGGCTCAGGCGCGGATCCATCAGATCGTGCAGCCGCGCCGCCGCCGTACGGGCAAACCGCAGAGTCACCGCCTTGCGCCGTGCTCCGGCCAGCTTGTGTTGCGGGGCCTCGCGCAGGATTTCCGCGCCGTAGCCATCCGACAGCATAAGACCTGCGTCCCGCGGAAACGGATCGAGCGGCACTTCGGGCGCGGTGGCGAAATACAACCGGTCGCAGAAATCGCGATAGTCGGGCCATTTGTTGTCGGCGCGCAGGTCGGCCAGCGATGATTTCACCTCGATGATCCAGATCTCGCCGGTCTTGCCGATGACCACAAGGTCCGCGCGGCGGCCACTGACCAGTGTCATTTCGGCGATGCAACTTGCGCCGAATTGACGGACCAGCCGGCCCACGCCACGCCGCACCTTCAGTGCCGTCTCCGACTGCCGTCCATCGACAAGCCTGTCCGGCGTGTTCGGGTCGAGCCAGCCATCAATCGGTTCATCGGGCAACAGATCGGCCATGCTGCAACCTCCTTCGGCCGCATTGTTCCTGTTCTGTTCATATAGGTCAAGGCCCCGGAGCTCGTGGCGCTCACGGCTCCGGTCGCGCCATGATCAGTGCCCAGAAATTGCGGTAGGTGCCGTCGGGCCGGTTGGTACGGGCCAGGCCCATCTGCGTGACGTTGGGGTTCAGGAGGTTGCGGTCGTGGCCGGACGAGCCGTGCCAGCCGTCAAATGCCGCCTGCAATGTGGCGTAGCCATAGCCGAGGTTCTCGGCCGCCGCATCGTGCTTGATGCCGTGCGCGACGAGCCGCGAATACAACCCGTTCCTGCTGTGCTGGGGCGATTTCAGCCGGTCGCGCCGGGCGATGTGGTCGGCCATGTCCTGGGCAGCGCGGCGCAAGTCGCCGGAGGCTGTGACGGGGGCCACTCCGTGCTGCGCGCGATAGCTGTTGAGCATGCTGAGCACCTGCTGCTGGTCGACAGGCTGGTGCGTCAATTCGACATCGGCGATTCCCGGCAATCCACCCGCGCAGCCGCCAAGCAGCAAGGCGGCTGCCAACATGCCCGTACGCCATGTCCTGCCTGCCCGATGCGCCTCCGGTGAGCTCATTGAGGCGGCGCTGCGTTGCCGCCGGCCACGGTGCTTGCCAGCGCGGCCAATTTCTGGAGGTGCCGTTGCCAGCCCTGGGCATGGGCTGCGATCAGCGCCGCCGGATCGTCTGTATGAACATGTTGCCAATCGCAATGCTCCAGTGTCAGGCGGCAACCGCCCGGGTTCTCACCCGCCGCAATGTCTTCCAGCGTGATGCGGACGCGGGTCTGGCCGGACCAATTGTTGTCGGCCCATGTCATTTCCAGCGCGATCGGCCGCTCGCTGCGCAGGACGGTGCCGTTGGTGACGACCGATTGACCGTCGTTCTGCCATTCCTCGCGAAAATGACCACCTTCGCGCACGTCCAGCGTCACGTGGTCCCCCCACCATATGGCAAGCGCATCCGGCGAGCTCAACAGAATCCAGGCGGCTTCGCTCGGGACGGGGAGGTCGAGCGCGATCCGAATGCTGTACTCGCCGGTTGTCAACTGCATCAGAACTCTCCGCCTGGGCTTGCCAGCGATGCGCAGGGTACGTTGCATGCACGTGTCCCCGGATCAACCGCTTGGCAGCCGGGTCGTTCCAGGAACGATCCGATCCATGCCATGCGGCGCAGGCATCATGGCAACAATACCGCATTTGCCCTTGCGGATTCACCCGCTGATAACGCCGACCATGGCATTCTGGATGCGATATTCGTCCGGGGCAGGCCCGGAGGACGCGCCACGGGCGGGAAAACCGGCCCGAAGGAGTCGAAGTCTGGAGCGGGGAACGCCGGATGTTGCGCTATCTTCTTCTTCTGGCCGTTGCGGTGGCAGCCGCGGTCGAAGGGCCCGGATTGATACAATCGCTGATGCAGGAGCGTGCCACCGACACCGCCACAATGCGCGCCGAGGCACCGCATGCGGACAACTACGGCGGCCGAAGGGTCATGCTGGAGGCCAGTCAGGGGGGGCATTTCGCCACCCGGGCACGCATCAACAACCGCTGGGTCGACGTCATGGTCGATACCGGCGCGACCACCGTCGCCATACCCTATGAGGAGGCGGTGCGCTTGGGAATCCGGCCCGGCAACGCCGATTTCACGATTCAGACCCGCACCGCCAACGGCATCAAGTACTCCGCGCCCGTGCGGCTCGACGAAGTGCGTGTCGGCGACATCATCCTGCACGACGTGGATGGCCTGATATCGCCACGCGGCGCCTTGTCGGTAACC
>JBFHII010000046.1:0-10874 GCA_041596535.1 Breoghania sp.
CGCTCATTCCGCCATCCGCCATTCTGGTGATCTATGCCATCATCGTGGAAGAATCCGTCGGCAAGCTGCTGCTCGCGGGTTTTCTGCCCGGTTTTCTGTCGGCCATCGTCTATGGGCTGATCATCGTCATCTGGGCGATCCGCAAGCCCGAACAGGCCCCCGCCGTTCCGGCGTCCAACTGGAACGAACGCCTGCGGTCCTTGCCGGGCGTCTCTCCCATCTTTCTGGTGGTCGCCATCATCATGGTGTCGATGTTCACCGGCGTTGCCACCCCGACCGAAGCCGGTGCGCTTGGCGCCTCGGTGGTCTTCGTCCTGGCCCTGATGCGCGGCACGCGGGCAAAGACCATATCCAGCGCCCTGCTGGAATCGGCGAAGCTCTCGGCGATGATCTTCTCGCTGATCTGGGGCGTGATGATCTTCGTCCGCCTGCTCGGCTTCTCCGGCCTACCGGAGGCGTTCACCGTCTGGATCACCACGATTGACGCACCACCGATCGTCATCATGATCTGCATCCTGCTTGGCTATGCCGTGCTCGGCATGTTCATGGACGCAATCGGCATGATGATCCTGACGTTGCCGGTCGTGTATCCGGCCGTGCTGGCGCTTGGCTTTGATTCGGTCTGGTTCGGCATCATCGTCGTCAAGATGGCCGAGGTGTGCCTGATCACTCCGCCGATCGGGCTGAACTGCTTTGTCGTTAATGGCGTCCGGCCGGACATCTCGCTGGGCGACGTATTCCGTGGAATCAAGCTGTTCTTTGTCGCCGACGTCGTCACCATCGCGCTGCTGCTCGCGTTTCCGGAGATCGTCACCTGGTTGCCAAACCTGATGCGCTAGACCCTGAACCCACGAACAGGGCCAATTGGGTACGAGAACGGCACTAAGCTGATTGAACGACGCGCGGGCGATACCGCGCGTCGTTCACGCGCCCCTACCATCCACATAATGAAACCATGACCCGAGGAGAATTCGTCTCATGCACATGGTGACCGTGCTGCCCCTGAAGGTGGCGGAAGAGATCATCGACGAAACCTTCGTGCAGGCGCGCGAGCACAAGCTGTATCCGCTCACCGTTGTGGTGCTTGATGCAGGCGGGCGCCTGGTCGCGGCCAAGAGCCAGGACGGCTCCGGAATCATGCGCTTTGACGTTGCCTTCGGCAAAGCCTGGGGGGCGCTGGGCATGGGAATCTCCAGCCGCCTCATCCGCGACCGCCTGTCCAACCGCCCCGCCTTCCAGGGCGCGCTTGCGACCGCGTCCGAGGGACGGTTGATTCCCGTACCCGGTGGTGTGCTCATTGAAAACGCGAACGGAGAGACCATCGGCGCCGTGGGCATCAGCGGCGACACATCGGAAAAGGACGAATTCTGCGCCATCAAGGGCATCCACAAGGCAGGATACAAGTCGGAACCCGCGGACATCGATCCGGATTGGGAGCGCTCCTATCTTTCCGACAAGGATCATTGATCCGGGACGCTGACTGACGCCCGAAGTACCGATGCGGATCCTGCAAACTGGGTTCGTCATCGGTCTTTCGGGTTGACCGATCCGCCGATCGGCTTGCCCCCTATTCCCCCGCGACGACCAGCACCCCGACACACCGGGCGGCTCTGAATCCGCGGAACCAAGGCTTGAACGATGCGCCGGGATGTCCCGCGCCGCTCTTCGCCTGCTTTGCCATTGCCATGCATTTCGATCGTTTCATGAGTTCATGACCTAGATCATGGACTCATGAAACGCGAACCGTTCAATTTTTGCCATGCAAGTTCATCTGCGCCTGGACCGTCCGGGCTGCGCGCCGGGTTTCAAATGCCTGACCCCGCATGTGGCCCGAGAACGGTTCGGATGTCCCGATTATCCGGATCGGGCAAAGCCTGCTGGACTGGCTTCCCGGCTCCCCTGCCGGGGCCCTGAAATCCGGAAGCTGACAGACGGTCACGTGGACGGACCCGCCAAGCCTCATCCTGCGGCGCCCTTCAAGGGTTCGCAGGCACCCCATCCATCGGGCGGCACGACGATGCTCTACCCGACCTGAGAGTACGGAATGCAATCAGGCGTCATAACCAGCGTTCGAGGGCCCGTTGTCGACGTGCGGTTTGCCGATGGCAGATTGCCGCCGGTCAATTCCGCGCTGAACGTTCTGTGGGACCGGGGCGATCCCCTGGTACTCGAGGTTCACAGCCATCTCAATACGGACGTCGTCCGGTGCATTTCCCTGCATGTCACCGCAGGCCTGGCACGCGGCACCAAAGTCGAAGCCACCGGCGGTTCCATCTCGGTCCCGGTTGGAGAAGCCGTTCTCGGCCGTTTGCTCGACGTCACCGGCCGAACCGGGGATCACGGCGAGCCGATCGCTGAGGACGCGCCACGCCGCGGCATTCACAACCCTCCCCCGCGGTTGCAAGACGAAACCTCGTCCTCGGCGATTTTCCAGACCGGCATCAAGATCATCGACTTGCTGGCGCCGCTGGCCCAGGGGGGCAAGGCGGCCATGTTCGGCGGCGCCGGCGTCGGCAAGACAGTGCTGGTGATGGAACTGATCCGTGCCATGGTCGAGAAGTACCAGGGCATCTCGGTATTCGCCGGCGTCGGGGAACGCTCGCGCGAGGGACATGAACTGCTCACCGACATGCGGGCATCGGGTGTGCTGGAACGGACGGTCCTGGTCTACGGACAGATGAACGAACCGCCTGGCGCACGCTGGCGCGTCCCGCTGACAGCCTTGACCATCGCCGAAGACTTCCGCGATGCCCGGCACAAGAATGTGCTGCTGCTGATGGACAATGTCTTCCGCTTCGTGCAGGCGGGCAGCGAGATCTCGAGCCTTCTGGGACGCCTGCCGTCGCGTGTCGGGTATCAGCCGACCCTTGCCACGGAGGTCGCCGAACTCGAGGAACGGATTGCCTCGGTATCGGGAACGGCGGTCACGTCGATACAGGCGGTTTATGTGCCTGCGGACGACTTCACCGACCCGGCCGTGACCGCGATCTCCGCCCATATGGACAGCCTGATCCTGCTGTCGCGCGATCTCGCCGCCGAAGGCTTCTATCCGGCAATCGATCCACTCGCCTCGACCTCCATTCTGCTCGACCCGCTCGTCGTCGGCGAGACGCACTACCGGGTTGCCGAAGACGTGCGCGAAGTGCTGGCGCGCTTCAAGGACCTGGAAGATATCATTTCGCTGCTTGGCGTCGAGGAACTCAGCACGACGGATCGCAAGATCGTTGGCCGAGCGCGCCGACTGCAACGCTTCCTGACACAGCCCTTCATGGTCACGGAGGCGTTCACGGGTATGAGCGGGCGCAACGTGTCCATCGAGGAGACGCTTGCAGGCTGCCAGGCGATCCTTGACGGCGAGGCCGATGATTGGGCCGAGAGTTCGCTCTACATGGTGGGAAATTTCGACGAAGCGCGCCAGAAGGAAGAACGCGCCAGCCAGGGAGCCGGAAATTGAGGCTTCGCATCACCACCCCCCTGGACGTTCTCGTCGACACCGATGGCATTGCTGCGTTTCGGGGCGAAGACGCTTCCGGCAGCTTCGGGATCCTGCCCGGCCACGTCGACTTTCTGACAACGCTCACCGTATCGGTGGTCAGTTGGACGGACCAAAATGCCAAGAAGCACTATTGCGCCGTGCGTCAGGGCGTTCTGACCGTTGCCAATGGCAGTGACATCGCGGTGGCGACACGCGAGGCCGTTGTGGGGGAGGATCTGGAGACGCTCGAGAGCACCGTCCTGGCGCAGTTCCATGCCGAAACCGAAGACGAGCGCACCGCTCGCGTCGAAAACACCCGCCTGCAACTCAACGCCATCCGCCAGATCGTGCGGCATCTGCGTCCGGACGGCGCATCCGGTTACGGGATCGTGCCATGAGCGCGCCGGACGAAAACGATCCGCTGGCGCAAAAGGCCCGGCTCAGGGAGGAGCGGCAAAAGCGCTGGATCCGCGAAGGCGAGGACAGCGTCGGGCGGCGTCTGGCGCAAATTGGTGTCCTGGGCTGGATCATCGTCCTGCCGACGCTGGGCGGCGTTCTTGTCGGACGCTGGCTCGATGGCGTGTTTGATAGCCGCATCTTCTTTACCGCACCACTGCTTATGACCGGCGCCGCGATCGGTGGCTGGTCCGCATGGCGCTGGATGAACAGACAATGATCCGCGAAGCATTCGACAGCCTCCCCCTCTGGCTCTCTCTTCCGGTTACCGCGGCAGCCGGCTTGGTGCTCGGGGTCGTCTATTTCCGCCTCATCGGCGTCGGCGTGCGGCTGGTGGTCGACAGTGACCGGCCGGTCGTTGCCGTCGCGATCGGTGTCGGCCGCTTCGTGGTGCTGGCAGGCGCCTTGCTGCTGATCAGTCTTTGCGGCGCATTGGCGCTCGGCACGGCAACGGCAGGATTGCTGACCGGGCGCTTCATCACTCTCAGGCGAATGAAGGAGGCGGATGCATGGAATCACCACTAGTCAGCGTTGCCTGGTTCACCATCGGCCCGGTCCCGATCACCCATGCCGTCGTGGTGACGTGGGGCATGATGATCGTGCTGGCCGGTCTCGGTTTCCTGCTGACACGCCAACTGCGCATGACGCCGGGCCGGCTGCAATCCGCATTGGAGCTGATCGTCGATACGGTTGATGGGCAGATCCGCAACACCATGCGGACCGAACCGGCTCCCTACCGGGCCTTCATCGGCACCCTGTTCCTTTATATCCTGTTCGCGAACTGGGCAGGGCTGCTGCCCGGCATCGAACCTCCCACCGCGCGCATCGAAACGGATGCCGCACTGGCGCTCGTCGTCTTCTGTTCCGTCATCTGGTTCGGCGTCAAATCGTCGGGCGTATGGGGATACCTCAAGAGCTTTGCCGCACCGAACCCGCTCATGCTGCCGCTCAACTTCGTCGAGAGCCTGACACGCAGCTTTTCGCTGTTGGTGCGCCTGTTCGGCAACGTGATGAGCGGCGTATTCGTGGTCGGCATCGTCCTGTCGCTCGCCGGCCTGTTTGTCCCGATACCCTTCATGGCGCTCGAAATGCTCACGGGCGCCATCCAAGCCTACATCTTCGCCATTCTGGCGCTGGTGTTCATCGCCGGCGCCGTGAGCAACGGCGAGCCGGAATCCTCTGACACCGAAAGCAGGAGTTCCTCATGAACTGGTTGGAAATTGTCAGTATCGCTGGCGCGACAATCGCAGTCTCGGTCGGCGCGATTGGCCCGGCCCTGGCGGAAGGACGGGCCGTTGCCGCGGCCATGGATGCCATCGCTCGGCAGCCGGAAGCGGCCAATACGGTGTCGCGCACGTTGTTCGTGGGACTCGCCATGATCGAGACCATGGCGATTTACTGCCTTGTGATCGCACTTCTGTTGTTGTTCGCCAATCCGTTCCTGAACTGACACCATGAAGATCGATTGGTGGACATTGGGCCTGCAGACGATCAACGTGGTCATTCTGATCTGGCTGCTGGGTCATTTCTTCTGGCGGCCGATTGCAGCGATTATCGATGAACGGCGAACTGCGGCCAGCAAGCTTCTGAGCGATGCCGAAGCGGCGAAGACCGAAGCCGACAGGCTCCGTGCGGAAATCGAGGAAAAACGCGCCGGATTTGCCGAGGAGCGCGACGCCATTCTCGCCGCGGCACGTGCGGAGGCCGAAAAGCTCCGCGCCGGCATCCTTGAGGACGCGCGCAAGCAGGCGGACCATCTGCACGCCACCGCAAAGGCCGACCTCGATCAGCTCGCCAAAAGGGCGGAAGCCGCCTGGACCAGCCGCGCGGCCGAACTCGCTGTCGACATCGCCGGGCGCCTCGTTGGTCGCCTTGACACAAAGGTGGCGCAGGATGCGTTTCTCGATTGGCTCGTCACGGATCTCAAGGCGCTTCCCGATCCCGTGCGCCAGTCGGTGACGGAGCGTGATACGGAGCTCGAGGTCGTGACGCCGTCGGAGCTGTCCGCCGATGAGACGAGGCATTACCAGCGCGCGATCAGCGAAGCGCTCGGCACCACGAAGCCATTTCATTTTTCGACCGATCCCGACCTGATCGGCGGTGTCGCCCTCACCGGTCCCAATCTTGTTGCCGAAAGCAGCTGGCGGGCAGATCTTCGCACCATTCTCGAGGAGCTTGATGATGGCCGGAAAGCCTGACGCTCCTGCCAGCAAGTGGCTCGGCGAAGCCCGCCAGAAGGTGGCAGGCGTCTCGTTGCAACCGAAAGTCGAGGAAGTCGGTCGGGTCGAAGAGGTCGGTGATGGCATTGCCATGCTCTCCGGACTTCCCGATATCCGCCTCGACGAGCTGTTGCACTTCAGCGGCGGGCAGACAGCGTTTGTCCAGACGCTCGATGAGGACAGGATCGGATGTGTCCTGTTCGACCGCGCCGACCGTGTACGGGCGGGCGACATCGTGCGCGGCTCGGGCGACGTGGTGCAGGTGCCTGTCGGCAAGGAACTGCTCGGCCGCGTGGTGGATCCGCTTGGCCGTCCGATTGATGGCAAGGGTCAGATCACCGCGCATCATGTCGAGCCTGTCGAGCGGCCCGCGCCCGCGATCATCGAGCGCGACCTCGTGACCGAACCGGTCCAGACCGGGCTTCTGGTCATCGACACGCTGTTCGCACTCGGCCGGGGACAGCGCGAACTGATCATCGGCGACAGGGCGACGGGCAAGACCACGATCGCCATCGACACGATCATCAGCCAGAAAGCGACCGACATGGTCTGCGTTTACGTGGCAGTTGGGCAGAAATCCTCCAGTGTGCGCCGGGTCATCGATGCCGTCGAAGCCTACGGTGCTCCCGATCGCTGCATATTCGTGGTGGCCGAAGCCTCGGCCTCGCCGGGCCTGCAATGGATTGCGCCCTTCGCCGGCATGACCATGGCGGAGTATTTCCGCGACCGCGGGCAACATGCGCTCATCATCATCGACGATCTGAGCAAGCACGCAGCCAGCCACCGGGAAATCGGCTTGCTGACGCATCAGCCGCCGGGCCGCGAGGCCTATCCCGGCGATGTTTTCCATGTGCATGCCCGCCTGCTCGAACGCGCCGCGAAGCTTTCACCGGAAAAGGGCGGGGGGTCCCTGACGGCGCTGCCGATCGCCGAAACGGATGCCGGCAATCTCAGCGCCTATATCCCGACCAATCTGATCTCGATCACCGATGGGCAAATCGTGCTCAGCACCAAACTGTTCCATGAAGGCCAGAAACCGGCCGTCGACGCGGGGACCAGCGTCAGCCGCGTCGGCGGCAAGACGCAAGCGCGGGTCCTTCGGGACGCGGCCGAGACCCTGCGGCTCGACTATGCGCAGTTTCTTGAACTCGAGACGTTTACCCGCTTCGGCGGCATGCCGGACACCAGGGTTCGGTCACAACTGACACGCGGCGCACGGATTCGCGCCATTCTCGCTCAACCCCAGCATGCCCCGCTCACGCTTGCAGCCGAGGTTGGCCTCGTCATGGCCGTCCAGTCCGGCCAGCTCGATGCAGTGCCGGTCGACGCTGTTGCTGCATTTCGCAATGCCTTGCCGGATGCCATCGAGAGATCGGCCCCAGCCGCAGCGCGCATGATTGCCAATCAGGGCACGCTTGACGACGAGGGCCGCGCAGCACTCGCGCAAGCCTCGGCCGACCTGATACGCAGCCTTGGGCCTAGACCGGACACGACACCATGACGGAACGGCTGGTCGACATCACGGCCCGGATCGAGGGCGTCAGGCAGCTTGGCGCAGTCGTCAACGCCATGCGCGGCATCGCGGCGGCCCGTGCCCAGCAGGCACGGGGCCAGCTTGATGCGGTCGACAATTATGCCGAAATTCTGGAGAAGACGATCGGGCGGGTCCTGACCCTCGATGACCGGCCCGTCGACGCGCCCATCGGGAGGGAGCCACGCAGAGTGATCGTCGTCTTCTGTGCGGAGCAAGGCTTCGCCGGAGCTTTCAGCGAGCGGGTGCTGGAAGCGATCGCCGGCGATACGAGGGACGCGCAGTTGTTCCTGATCGGCACCAGGGGATATGCCATTGCCCGCGAGCGCGGCGTCAATGCGCAATGGCATGCCGCGATGCCGGCTCACTCGCGCTATGCGCCGCGTCTGGCAAATCATATCGCCGAAGCGCTCTACGGCCATATCGCCGCGGGAGAAATAGCCCAACTCGAGGCCGTCTTTCTGCGCTGGCAACCTGGCCAGGAAAAACAGCTGATACGCGACCGGTTGTTTCCGCTCGATATATCGGCGTCCGGAACGAAGGCGAATGAACAGTCCGTGCTGACCTATCTGCCGCCTGCCGTGCTGCTCGACCAGCTGACCTCCGACTACATCCATTCGCGCTTGTGCCATGCGATCCTGCATGCCTTTTCAGCCGAGAACGAAGCCCGGATCGAGGCAATGGCGGCGGCGCACGCCCAGATCGACCGGCAAATGTCCGACCTGCAACACTTGCAGCGGCGGGTGCGCCAGCAGGAAATCACGTCCGAAATCATCGAACTTGCGACCGGGGAGATGGCAAGCAGTGCGGCGAACCGGAATGTGGCGCCGTAACCAAAGTGTTGTTCGACCCCCGCCAAGCAGGCGGCTGTGCGGCGCCCGGAAAGAGATCGGGGTCCGTCTTCGCCGCGGATAATGTCGTAACCGCGTTGGCCCGGCGTCTCACTGCCGGCGCGCCTGATCGGCTTTCGACCGATGCCTCCGGGCGCATGTCAGACATACACGCCGCCAACGCGTAGCGGTCACACGGCAGTGGCAGGTTGCTTCGCGCGAGGTGTTCCCGCCCAATACGGCCATTGGCCCCAGGCGTTAATTCAAGCAGATTGCAAACTCAAGAAACGGTGCAACAACCTTCGGAGGATACGCCAGTGCGGAAACCACAGGACGAAAATGAGTGTCCGGACTTCGCGAGCCTCGATCAGGCGGACAAGGACGCCGCCTACAACAACACCGCGGCGGTCAGCGACAGCATCCAGCGACTGGCCGACTGGGAACGGCGCAGCGCCGAATGCCGGACGCGGCCCGGCGTGCGCTCCGACCTGCGCTATGGCGACAAGCCCAACAACCGGTTTGACTATTTTCCGTCGAGCACGCGAGGCGCCCCGCTGTTCATCTTCATTCACGGCGGTTACTGGCAACGCAACAGCAAGGAGATCTTCGGTTTCGTCTCCGAAGGGCCCTGCGCATGCGGGATCAACGTCGCAACGATCGGTTACACCCTGGCACCACAGGCACACCTCGCCGACATCGTGGACGAGGTTTTTCTCGCCATCGATCATATCGCCGGCATGGCGGACGAACTCGGCTTTGACGCGAACCGCATCTTTGTCGGCGGCTGGTCGGCCGGCGCGCATCTGGCGACACTCGCAGCCCGTTCACCGGTCATTCGCGGTGTCGTGTCGATCAGCGGCATCTTTGACCTGGAACCGATCAGGCTGACTTATCTGAACGAGCTGCTTCAACTGCGGCCGATTGAAATCGAAACCTTGGCGCCGATCCGCAACTTGCCGGAGCGACACTGTCCGGTGCGGCTGTTCTTCGGCGGCGAGGAACTCAGCGAATTGCAGCGCCAGTCGCGCGCTTACGGGCAATGCGCGCAGGAAGCCGGCCTTCCGGTAACCGCGACCATGCTGGCCGGGCACAATCATTACACGATCATGGAGGAACTGGCCGCGCCGGACGGGCAATTGACCCGCGCGCTCGAAGAACTTGTCGCCACGACCGCCTGAGCGCCCGCCTGGCTCGCCGGCTGGGCGCACCGTATGGCACGCAGTGCTAGGCCCCGCCGGTTGTCCTCGCGACGCTATCCGCCCTGCACGACGAGGCGCGTCGCCCAATAACCGATGGCGGCGGAGACTCCGGACAGGACTGTGCCCCAGATGATATCGACGACGACGATGGAGACCGGCCAGTTCTTCAACGTGGCGTAGTTGGTCATGTCGTAGGTCGCGTAGGTGAAGAACCCGAACGACGCCCCGAACACCAGGGCCGTGGCCAGCGAGTCGGTCCGCAGCGCCGGGGCAACCGCGAAGATGACGATTCCCACGACATAGATCGCATAGAACGCGGCGGCCGCACCCATGCGTGGTGTGTCGAGAAGCATGTCCCCGAGGCGGGAGAAATAGAAGTCCCTGGCAACGCGCGACAGCCACACGAAATCGATTGCGAAAAAGACAAGCGCGGTCAGAGCGTATGCGATCAGATATTGAAGCATGATGATCCTGCCGTGATGGGTTGAAAGGGATACGCCACAACACCCGCTGCGGATCACCTGACCGCTGCCGCATCTTGCCCGATGGCTTGAACATCGCATCAAAATCGAGCGCGAAGTGATCCGCCCGGCCCGTGCCTGCGTATTGCATCCAAGCACAAAGCGGGACAAGCCATGAGCATCCAGAAAATCGCCGTCATCGGGTCGGGAATATCGGGTCTGTCAGCCGCATGGCTGTTGTCCCGGCGTCATCAGGTCACGCTCTACGAGGCGGGCAGCCACCTGGGTGGACACGCCAACACGGTGGACGTGGACACGCCGGAGGGCCCCATCGCGGTGGACACCGGCTTCATCGTCTACAACGAACGCAACTATCCCAATCTCGTTGCCCTGTTCGAGCATCTCGGCGTCGGCAGCGGCGAAACGGAAATGAGCTTCGCCCTGTCGCTCGACGACGGGGCATACGAATACGCCGGCGCCGGGCTCGGCGGGTTCTTCGGCCAGCGCCGCAATCTCGCGCGCAAGAGCCACTGGCGCCTGTTGCGCGATATTTCCCGCTTCTTTGAAACCGCGCAGCAGGCGGTATCGGCGTGTGCTCCCGACACAACCCTTGGCGCGTTCCTGTCGTCCGAAGGCTACTCGGAAAGCTTTGTCGACGACCACATCGTTCCGATGGGGGCAGCCATCTGGTCGACTTCGATGA
>JBFHII010000047.1:0-10716 GCA_041596535.1 Breoghania sp.
CGGCGTGTGGATCATCGCCGCCGCTGCCCGGCCCGAGGCTTCTGCCGCGCGCAGGCGGTCCGCATGGACCGCCGGACTGGCGGCGGTTCCGGGCAGCGACATGCCCAGCGTCTCGGCGATACACGCCATGGTGGACGCGGTGCCCATCACGGCGCAGGTGCCCGAGGTGGTGGCCAGCCGGCCCTCGATGTCGTTGATCTGCTCGGTGGAGATTTCCTTCGCGCGGTACTTGCCCCAGAAGCGGCGGCAATCGGTGCAGGCACCGAGCCGCTCCTCGCCGTAGCGCGAGGTCATCATGGGACCGGCGACCAGCTGGACCGCCGGCAGGTCGGCGGAGGCCGCGCCCATCAGCTGGGCGGGTACGGTCTTGTCGCAGCCGCCGATCAGCACCACCGCATCCATCGGCTGCGCACGGATCATCTCTTCCGTGTCGATCGACATCAGGTTGCGGAACTTCAGGCTGGTGGGGCTGAGGAAGACCTCGCCGAGCGAGATCGTCGGGAACTCGATCGGCAGGCCGCCGCCGAGCAGCACGCCCCGCTTGACGGCCTCGACCATCTCGGGGAAATGCCGGTGGCAGTTGTTGAAGCCCGAATAGGTGTTGGCGATGCCGACGATCGGCTTCTTCAGAACCTCGCGCGAATAGCCCATCGAACTGGCGAAGGAATTGCGCAGATAGACTGAGAAATCCGGATCGCCGTAGTTCGTCAGCCCGCGGGCCAGGCCGGTCGGTGTCTCGTCGTCCATGCTACTGCACCCGCTCGTTGAGCTTGATCTTCACGTATTTGGTCTCGAGGTAATCGTCGATGCCCTGCGAGCCGCCCTCGCGGCCCATGCCGCTTTCCTTGATCCCGCCGAACGGGGCTTCGGCGGTGGCCAGCAGCATCTCGTTGACACCGACCATGCCGACTTCCAGGTCCTCATAGGCACGCGTGGCGGTGCGCAGGTCATTGGAGAAGACATAGCCCGCAAGACCGAAGGGCAGCGCGTTGGCGCGTTGCATCACCTCGTCGTAGCTGGTGAAGGTTGTCAGCGGCGCGACGGGACCGAACGGTTCCTCGACCATGACGCGCGCATCGTCGGGCACCCGGCCGAGCACCGTCGGCTCGAAGAAGTTGCCGCGGTTCATGTCGGCCGGCACATTGCCGCCGGCAAGAATGTCGGCGCCGCGCTTCCTGGCATCCTCGACCAGATCCTTGATGGTGTTGAGCCCGCGCTCGTTGGCCATCGGGCCCATCTGCACGCCCTCATCCAGTCCCCGGCCGACCTTCAGCGACTTGGCGACGGCCGCGAATTTCTCCGCGAAGGTGTCGTAGACATTCTCATGCACGTAGAAGCGGGTCGGCGAGATGCAGACCTGGCCGCAGTTGCGGAACTTCGTGTTGGCACAGACTTCGGCCACCTTCGCGGCATCCACATCGTCGAACACCAGCACGGGGCCGTGACCGCCGAGCTCCATCGACACCTTCTTCACGCCGTCCGCCGCCAGGTGCAGGATCTGCTTGCCGACCGGCACCGAGCCGGTGACCGAGACCTTGCGCACCACGTCGGATGACACCAGGTGGCGGGCGATCATGTCCGAGTTGCCGGTCACGAAGTTGACCACACCGTCGGGCACGCCGGCGTCCTGGCAGGCGCGCACCAGCGCTTCGCACGACCCGGGCGCCTCGCCGGCCGGCTTGATGATGATGGAGCAGCCGGCCCCCAATGCCGCGGCGATCTTGCGCGCGGGCAGCAGGGCGGGAAAGTTCCACGCCGAGAAGGCCGCGACGACGCCGACCGGCTGACGGATCACCGCCATGCGGCTGTCACCGGTACGGCTTTCGATTGTCTGGCCGTAGATGCGCTTGGTCTCCTCGGAGAACCATTCGAACTGGTCGGCCGCGGCGTTGGTCTCGCCCTTGGCCTCGGCCAGCGGCTTGCCGGTTTCCAGCGACATCACCGTGGCGATGGTGTCCAGCCGCTCGCGGATCAGGTCGGCCACCTTGCGGATGATTTTCGCGCGTTCCCACGGACCGGTGTGACGCCACACGGCAAAGCCGGCTTCCGCGGCTTCGAGCGCGGCATCCAGGTCGGCCACGGTGGCCGCGGCGATTTTGCCCAGCGGCTCGTTGGTGGCGGGATCACTCACGGTGCGCGTGGCAGCGTCGGAGGCGGCGCGCCATGTGCCGCCGATGAAAAGCTCAAGATCGCGATACATGATTGGTTCCGTTCAAATATTCTGTTCGAGATAGCGGGCCTGGACGTCGTCCACCCAGTTGCCGACGTTCCACGATCCGTAGGCTCCCATCTCGGAGATCGGATCACGTCCCGAATAGACCGGGATGTGCACCAGCGACAGGCCGGGATGCGCGTGCGCCTGTTCCAGCGCCGCCTCCAGCTCCTGCGCCGTGGTGCCGCCGAACAGCGCCTTGACGCCCGAGACCGAGCCGGCCATCGCCACATAGTCCACCGCAACGGAATCGTTGGTGCGGAACTCGCGTTCGTACTGGGCGTATTGCAGCCCGGTGATGGCCGCCATTCGGCGGTTGTCGAACAGCGCGATCGTGCCCCTGACGCCATGCTCGATGCCGTCGATGAGCACCTGCGGGTTCATCATGAACGAGCCGTCACCGGTGAACGCGATGGCATAGGGCGCGTCCGCGACGCCGCCCGAGCCCAGCAGCGCGGAGGTGGCGAAGCCCATGTAGGAGGCGCCGGTGTCGGTGTAGGTCTCGCCGACGCGATCGTCCTCGACGATCTGGAAGCCGTTGGCCTGCACATCGCCGGCATCGAAGAACTTCACCGCGCCGACGCGCTTGGCGAAACTGGCCACCGTGTGGATCGCCGCGGGCTGGGTCAGCACGTCGCGCTTCCACACCACGTCGGCCATTGGTGCGGCGGTGATGCGCTGATGCTTGAAGGCGGTCCATTCGGCCTTCTTGGCGGCGCAGGCTGCCAGCCACGGGCTGTCGGCAACGCCTTCGAGCGGCAGCGTGTCCGCGTGCTCCAGCAGCGCGTCGATGACGCTCGTGATGTCGCCGGGCAGATGGGTGGTGTTGGCGTAATGGGTGACATCATCGACATCGCCGTTGATGTTGATCACCGCCTTGGCGTTCGGATAGCCGATGCCCGAGCAGTCCGCCTGGCAGACGGCGCGCGAGCCGATGACCACCACCAGTTCCGCGTTCTCCATGGCGTGGTTGCCGGAAATCGTTCCCTTTGAACCGCCCACGTGCATGTTCTGCGGATGGGCGTCGGGCAACACGCCGGTGGAGCCCGGCGAGAGCACGACAGCCGCGCCGATGGCCGCCGCCAGCCGCTGCACGGCGGGAGCGTGAGCGCGGGTGCCGCCGCCGGCCTTGATGGTGATGCGCTCGTAGCGATCGAACAGCTCCAGGGCGGCGCGATAGACGGCGGGATCCGCGGGCGCCACCTTCGGCAGCTGCAGCCGGCCCGGCAGGGTGACGAGGTTGAACGGCGCCTCCTGCGGCTGGGTGTTGATCGGCAGCATGGTGTAGAAGGGACCGGCCCGGTAGGGATGATGCACGCAGGCGGTGCCCCGGCGCATGCATTCGCGCAGGGCCTCGGGCGTGTGCAGCGTGTAGCTCTGGCCCATCAGCGCGGTGATCTTGCCATAGATCCCCTGCTCCGGCTTGGGCACCTGCTGCATGTTGTAGCCTTCGCCGCGCGTCGTCTCGTCACCGTAGATGTGATAGACGCCGACGCCGTTGGAGGCGGCCGCCAGCGACCCCGCCATGGCCTGCAGGCCGCCGGGGCCGATGGAGGTGACCACGGCCGGCGTCTCGCCGAACTGCCACGCGTAGGCGGTTGCCGCATGGGCCATCTCCACCTCGTTGCGGCAGTTGATCGTGCGGGTGACCTCTTCCTCGTCATAGACCCGGAGGACCTCGCCGAGATCGGTCGATCCATGTCCGAAGATGGCGAAATACCGGCGCACGCCCTGTTTCAGAAGACCCAGCACGAGCGCTTCCGACAGAGACACCTCGACAAGGCCGTTCAGGGTGCCAGAGCTGAGGGCTTCGGCGATGCCGCCCGCCTTCCGAATGGCCCGTGCACGCTCGCGCATCCGGGTGCTCAACGCGGCCTCGTTCGTCGTGGCATGATCAGGCATGGCTTTGTTATCGGACTGGAACATTACGTTCGATCCCTGGCTTCTTGGAGTTACGAAAGAGTTTTAGGGCACGGGCCGTCTGAACCGTGAAGATCAGCAGCGCCAAACCGATGAATCCGAGGGCCGGCAGCGACGTGTAGAAGATGTCCAGATTGCCTTCCGAGAGGATCAGTGCGGTCCTGAATTCGCGTTCGAGCGTCGGGCCGAGCACAAGACCCAGAACAATCGGCGTCAGCGGAATCTTCGCCCGCATCAGGCCGTAGGCGAGGACGCCCAGGATGCCCATCGAGTAGACGTCGAACACCGAGTTGCGGATCGCGAAGGCACCGAACCCGCACATCACGACGACGCCGACGCCGAGAAGATGTGCCGGTACGCGCAGGATCTGCACAAAGAACCGGATGCCGAACAGCTGGATGGCCAGCACGGCGATATAGGCCAGGATGATGGCGATATAGACGACGTAGATCTCGCCCGGGTGCTCGATGAACAGCATCGGGCCGGGCACGAGGCCGTGGATCAGCAAACCGGAAAGGACGATGGCCGTCGCCGGATCCCCCGGAATGCCGAGCGACAACAGCGGGATCATCGCGCCGCCGGTGACCGCATTGTTGGCGGTTTCCGGAGCGACGACACCCCCCAGCGCGCCACGGCCGAATTGCTCGCGATCCTTTGAGGACCGCTTGGCGTGGGCATAGGCGAGAAACGCGGCGATCGGCCCGCCGGTGCCGGGAATGGCGCCGATACCGGTGCCCATGAACGCGCAACGGACCATCAGCCAGAAGTTGCCGCGCAGGTCCTGGCGCGTCGGCAGTTCAACCTTCACTTCCGCGGCGTTCACCGTGGTCTTCTCGCCCCGGTAGTAGTCCACGAAGGCTTCGATCACATGCGGAACCGCGAACAGCGCGATCATCGCGACAAGAAGGCTCACCCCCTGCTGCAGGGTGATCGTGCCGAAGGTCAGACGCTGGATGCCTTCCATTTCATCGAGGCCGATGGTCATCAGCATCAGGCCGATCACGCCGGCGATCAGGCCGCGGAGCAGCGAGCTTTCCGCCAGGCCGCAGATCGTCGAAAGGCCGAACAGCACCAGCGCGAAAATCTCCGCGGGGTCGAAACGCAACGCCAGGCTGGCCACGAAATCCACCGAGACGATCATCACCACGAGGCTGAACAGGCCGCCGAACGCCGAGACAATGACCGCCGTTCCAAGCGCCAGAGACGCCTTGCCGTTGCGCGCGAGCTGGTAGCCGTCGATCACTGTCGCGGCGGCCGATGGCGTTCCGGGAATGCCGAGCAGGATCGCCGAAACCGATCCGCCGGTCATTCCGCCGATATAGGTTCCCAGCAGCAGCCCGATCGCCGGTGTGGGTTCCAGCGAGAAGGTGACGGGAAGAATCAGCGCCAACGCAACGGTGAACGTGAGACCCGGTACCGATCCGAAGACGAGCCCGAGGAACGTCCCGATGAAGACGGCCAGAACCGCGTCGGGTGCGAGCGCAACCGAAAGGGCGGAAAGAAAGAGGTCCATTTTCTGTGATCTGCCTTAAAACAGGGAAAGCCAGGTTCCGGGTGGCAAATAGGCGCCGAGAATTTTTCCGAACACCAGCCAGCACCCGAACGTAATTCCCACAGCCATCGTGGCGATCGAGGCCGGCTTTCGAATGCCGAGGATCAGCCACATCGACGTCGAAACGATCGTCAGCGTTGCGATCACGAAGCCCACTTTTTCCATCAGGAATCCGTAGGCCATGATGGTCACGAACACTGCCCCGACCATCTTCAGAACGATCCGCTCATTCTGGACCGCATCTGGATCTTCCACCTGGGTTTCTTCACCGGTCTCCCGGGCATTGCGAATGCTCGATATCAGGAGGAGCCCCGATAGCAAGACAAGCGCAATGCCGAGAGCCAGCGGGAATGCGCGCGGCCCAACGCTTTCCGAGAAGTCCGTCGGAATCGTCACATAAACGGTTACCGACCAGACCACGCCGAAGGCCAACAACAGCGATCCGACAAGCAGATCGCGATGGGTCGCGCGCATCATTTTTTGAACCAAACGCATTATTTCTTGAGGCCAAGCTTGGTCATCAGGGTTTCGATCTTCGCGTCATCGGAAGCAATCTGCTTGCCGAATGCCGCATGATCGGCGAAAGACGCTTCGAAGCCGATGGTCTTCGACGCCTTGACGAACGCGTCACTTGCAACCGCCTTCTTCGCCGCTTCCTCGAGCACCGCAATGGTTTCGTCCGGCGTGCCGGCCGGCGCGGCGAGGCCACGCCACATGGTAATGTCGAGATCCTTGGCTCCGCCTTCGGCGCAGGTCGGGACATCCGGCATGGACGAAATGCGGTCGCTGCTGGTCACGCAGACGATCTTGATCGTGCCGGCCTTGGCGTGCGAGACGAACTGTCCGGGAAACTGCAGCGCGGCATCGATACGGCCGGCAAGCAGTTCGACCGGCGCCTTGCCCTGGTCATAGGGCACATGGATGACGTTGTCGGAGATCCCGAGCGCCTCAAGCAGCGCGATCGTCGTGAGATGGGTGAACGAGCCCTTGCCGGACGCGCCAACCTTCAGCTTCTTGCCCGACGACTTGATGTCGCGAACCATGTCGTCGAGGGAATCCCAGCCCGCATCGGCGCGCACGGCAAAGGCCGGCACTTCGACGCTGATCCGCGCGATCGGCTTGAACGCATCGTGGCCGAAATCCATCCGTCCGCCGTGATGGCCGGTGCTGATGGAGTTCGAGTTCCAGACGATGTTGTAGCCGTCCGGATCCGTGCTGTTGACGTGCTTGTAGCCGACGGATCCGCCACCGCCGGTGCGGCTGACGGGCACCACGGGTTCGGGCAGGTTCTGAGACATGAGCTCGGCAAGAAGCTGGCCAATGGTCTGCGCCGTGCTGCCGAACAGCAGCGTCATTTCAACGGGCTTCTCCGGGAATTCCGCCCGTGCCGGGGCCTGGCCAAGGACGAGTGCCAGCGCCGATGCACCGATCACCCATTTCATTGCTTTTATACGCATTGTTCCACTCCCAATTTAGGTATTACTCGTTGCCGTTCTTGTAGTTGTTAGGCGAGTTGCGGCGTCCTGACCGCGGATCGAGACCCTCCTTTTTCTCCCTTGGTTGCTGCGGCGTCCGCTTCGGGAAGCTGCGACAGCGCCCAGGCGTCACGGATGACGCGCTTGGCATTGGCGAGGATGACGTCGGATTTTTCGCCAGCCAGAACCGGCCGCACTTCCGCACTCACGATCGGCCGCTCCGGCTTGTCGAAGAAGCCGTTGTCGCGGAGCACGCGGAAATAGCTCGTCACTTCCGGGGTATCCGTCTCGCCACCGGGAACGCCGAAACGCGGCTGGATGTCGCCGTAAGCGGGGTGGCGCTTGTCGCGGAAGACGCAGTTGCCCAGGTGAACGGAGTCGAGATAGTCCTTCAGCATCGGCACGCTCTTCTCCGGCGCCTCGTCGAGCAGCGGGAAGTGGCTGAGATCCGTCAGCAGGCCGAAGTTCGGGAAGCTGGGGCGCAGTGCCTTTGCGATATCGGCACCGTCCTCGGCATGTCCGATCAGGTTCATCTTGTCGATGTCGCGGTCGAAAAGCTTCAGCGTGAAGTTCAAGCCGTCGTCGTCTTCCGCCGCATACTCGAGAATCTGCTGCAGGGAATCGACCAGGAGCTTCTTCGCTTCCTCACGCTTTGCGTCGCCGGGATCCTTGCCGGCGATCAGGCGCACCACTTCGGCGCCGAGCTGACGGGCTTCGTCAACGCTGCTCTTGATGGCGTCGACGGCCTTCGCCCGTTCGCCCGCGTCGAACGAGTTCAGGTTGAACTTGTTGGACAGGACCTTGGGCTGGGTGGCGTAGGCAACAGAAAGATGGCTCTGGTCAAGCAGGTCGCGGGCGGTGTTGCGCACCCGGTAATCCTTCATCCAGCCGATCTCGACGGCTGTCCAGAACTCGTCGACGCAGATCTTTTCCAGCGTCTCGACGATCGGGCCGGCCCCGGTCTCGATGCCGGGAAACGCCTTGAAGTGAACGATGCCGACCCGCATCTTCTGATACATGCTTACATCCATAGGATGTCTCCTCTCTTCGTCATCTTGACCGTGCCCGCCGTCCCTCTTCTCCCCGACGAGCCGGTCTTCTTTTCATTGAGACCGACTGTCTATTCGGCAGCCTCCCGCGCTGGTCCCGAAGACTGCTTTTCCGCCAAAGCCGCGAGTATGATTTCCGGGGTTGCCGGCAACGTCGTGATGCGGACGCCGATGGCGTCGTAGATCGCATTCATGATGGCCGGGGCCGTCGGTACGAGAGCCGGTTCACCGATCCCTTTCGCGCCCAGCGGGCTGCGCGGATCGCGATCCTCGACAAGCTTGGTGTTGATCTGCGGGATATCCAGCGACGTCGGCAGGATGTACTTCGCAAACCCGTGCGTGGTCGTGTGACCGTCCTGGAGCTGGTAGTCCTCCATCAGCGCCTGACCCAGTCCCTGGACGATGCCACCCTCGATCTGGCCCTCGACGCCGCGCGGATTGATCGCCCGGCCGACATCGTGCACGGCCCACATGCCGAGCACCTGCACCTCGCCGGTGAACCGGTCGACCTCGACCTCGGCCACCTGGCAGCCGAACACATAGGCCTGCCAGGGCGCGCCAGATCCGTCGACCGGGTCGAGATCGGTGCCATGCGCGGTGAACGAGGCGGAGCCCACGGGCACCACGCCGCGCTTCTTGCAGATCGCGATAGCTTCGGCCATCGGCATGCGGATGTTGGTGCCTTCCGCCCAGATCTGACCGTCGAACGCCTTGATCGTGTTGACGTCCACGTCCCATTCGTCGGCGAGTTCCGCATCGAAGCGGGCCCGCGCGTCACGGCAGGCAAGCGCCACCGAGTTGCCGATCATGTAGGTCTGGCGCGTGGCGCCGGCGTGGGCCGCTTCCGGGGCCCGCGACGTGTCGTTGTCGCCGATGGTGACGTCCTCCGGGCGGACGCCCAGCTCCTCCGCCGCCACCTGCGCCAGCACCGTCAGGATGCCCTCGCCGATTTCTGTCACACCGGTCACCACCTTGGCGGTGCCGCCGTCATCCAGCTCGACCCAGGCGCCCGCGCGGTCGATGGTTGCCGTCCTGGCGATGCCGTACCACGACGCCGCCATGCCTCTTCCTCTGGCCAAACGCGCCATCATGCGACCTCCGCTTTGCTGTCTTGACCGGGCTTGCGGAACCGCGCGCCCAGAGTGCAGGACTGGCGCGTGTCCGGTCCGTGCGTGTCGGTGCGCGTCTCGCCGCGCGCCGTCGGTGCGCCCTTCTCCCAGCGGCTGAATTCCTCCGCCGTGTCCAGGACGGTGCCGATCGATACGGTCTCGAGCTTCTGCTTGGTATGGGTGCGCGAGCCGATCCGCATCATGTTCTTGCGCCGGATCTCGAAGGGATCGAGACCGAGCTTCTCCGCGCAGATGTCGAGATGGGATTCGGTGGCAAATTGCGCCTGCATGCCACCAAAGGTGCGGAACGCACCCGAAGGCGTGTTGTTGGTATATACCGCATATGTATCAATTGTGGAATTCGCGATGTCATACGGCCCGAGCGACAGGATCGCCGCCTTGCGCATCACGCCTTCCGACGACATGCCGTAGGCGCCGCCGTCGCTGATCATCCTGAAGGTTACGGCGGTGATCGTGCCGTCCTTCTTCAGGCCCATCTTGTAGGTAACCCGCGAGGGATGCCGCTTGGCCGTCGTGGCGATGGATTCCTCGCGCGTGTAGACCAGCCGCACCGGGCGTCCGGTCTTCATGGCCGCCAGGGCCAGCATGCCCTGGTAGATCATGTCCTCCTTGCCGCCGAAGCCGCCGCCGACCGGGCTCATGATGAAGCGGACCTTGTTGATCGGCTTGTCGATAATGGTCGCCAGCATGTGGCGGTGATGGGAGATGTTCTGGCTCGGCGAGATGACCGTGACCACGCCGTCCGCGTCCACGAAGGCAAGACCGGCTTCCGGCTCGAGATAGGCGTGCTCCACCTGCTGGGTGGAATAGGTGTTCTCGAACACCAGGTCGGCCTCCGCGAAGCCCTTCTCCACGTCGCCGTTGCGGATCGGGATGTGCTTGACGATGTTGTTCGCCGCGTAGTCGTGCACCACGACCGCGCCATCGCGCATTGCCTCTTCCGCATCGAAGACGCCGGGCAGGATCTCGTAGTCGACCTTGATCAGCGCCATCGCCTTGCGGGCGATCTCCACCGTCTCCGCCGCCACGGCCGCGACCGCCTCACCGACGTAGCGCACCTTCTCGCGCGCCATCACCGGCTGGTCGTGCACGAAGACGCCGAAACCGTCGGTACCGGGCACGTCCTTGTGGGTGACCACGCAGCCGACGCCGTCAAGCGCCTCCGCGGCCGAGGTATCGATGGACAGGATCTTCGCGTGGGCATGCGGGCTGCGCAGCACCTGCATGTGCAGCATGTCCGGCATCACCATGTCGCCGGCATACTTCAGCTTGCCCGCCACCTTGCTCGGGGCATCCAGCCGGCGCACATTGGCGCCGATGAAGGACTCGCCGGTTTCTTCCGGGTCGAGAGCGGTTGCCGGCAGACGGCCATTCATCA
>JBFHII010000048.1:0-10628 GCA_041596535.1 Breoghania sp.
CGAACGCCCTTGAAGCGGATGACCAGCATGGCCTTCTGGGCCCGCAGGGTTTCGACCTCGAAACGCTGCGAGCCATCTTCGGTTTCCAGCGGTCCATAAGAGCCGAGCGCCATCGGATCCTCGCCGAACGGCTTGACCCGGACCTCGCCCTTGATGCCGTGCGCGGCCCCGATCTGCGCCATCAGCAGGCGTTCGCGCGCGGGGCCGGCGGCGTCCGCGGCCGGGGATTGGGCCCGGGACGGGGGCGATTTGGCCGGACACATCGGCACGACTCCATGACCTGGCGGCTGGATGCGGCCGATTACTCGGCAGCGCTCTCTTCGGCCGGTGCTTCAGCGGCTTCGGCGGCTTCCTTGGCCGCTGCGGCTGCGTCTTCCTCGGCCTGGCGCTTCTCGTCGAGACGCTCCTGCGCCTTCTTGCCGAGCTTCGCCTTGTTGGGGTTGTTGCGCGGCTCGCGCTTCAGCAGGCCGGCGGCATCGAGGAACCGGGCCACGCGATCGGTCGGCTTCGCGCCGTTGTCCATCCAATGCTGGATGCGCTCGACGTTCAGCGTCACGCGGTTCTCATTGTCCTTGGGCAGAAGCGGGTCGTAGGTGCCCAGACGCTCGATGAAGCGACCGTCGCGCGGAGCGCGGACGTCGGCGACGACGATGCGGTAGAACGGACGCTTCTTGGCGCCACCGCGGGCGAGACGAATCTTGAGAGCCATTTCAGGTATTCCTTGTTGGGGTCTGTGTACTTGATGGTCTGTGTCTTGGCAGTGTTCAGTGTTTCGACACCGGGTCGAGGGCAGTTGCCGGCACCCCCGCCTGCGGGTGACGCCGGAAAGTCGTGAATGCGGGCGCTACTTCTTCTTCGGCTTGCCGATCCCCGGAAGGCCGCCCATGCCGGGGAGGCCGCCCATCCCGCCCGCTCCGGGCAGGCCGCCGGGCAATCCGGGCGGCAGGCCACCGGGCATCCCGCCCGGCATTCCGCCACCGGGCATGCCGGCCTGTTTGGCGAGCTTTTCCATCTCGGCGGGATCCATCTGCGGCATGCCGCCGCCGAACATGGATCCCAGGCCGCCGAGCATGCCGCCCTTCTTCTTGCCCATGGCCTTCATCATGTCGGCCATCTGGCGATGCATCTTCAAAAGCTTGTTGACGTCCTGCACCTGGGTGCCGGAGCCGGCGGCGACGCGCTTCTTGCGGCTGGCGTTGAGCAGTTTCGGCGCGCGCCTTTCCTTCTTCGTCATTGACGAAATGATGGCGCGCTGCCGCTTGAAGATGCTCTCGTCGAGGTTGGCCGCGTCGAGCTGCTTCTTCATCTTGCCGATGCCGGGCATCATCGCGAGCATGCCGGACATGCCGCCCAGCTTCTCCATCTGCGCCAGCTGCTCGGACAGGTCGTCGAGATCGAACTCGCCCTTCTGCAGGCGCTTGGCCATCTTCGCGGCCTGTTCGGCGTCGATGGCTTCCGACGCCTTCTCGACCAGCGAGACGATGTCGCCCATGCCGAGGATCCGGTCGGCGATGCGCGAGGGATGGAAATCCTCGAGCGCGTCCGAGCCTTCGCCGACACCCAGCAGCTTGACCGGCTTTCCGGTGACCGCGCGCATGGAGAGCGCCGCGCCGCCGCGCCCGTCGCCGTCCATGCGGGTCAGCACGATGCCGGTGATGCCGACGCGTTCGTCGAAATTGCGCGCCAGGTTGACGGCGTCCTGACCCGTCAGCGCATCGGCAACCAGCAGGATTTCGTGCGGCTTGGCGATACGCTTGATCTCGGCCATCTCGACCATCAGCGGCTCGTCGATATGCGTGCGGCCGGCGGTATCGAGGATGACCACGTCGTAGCCGCCAAGCCGCGCGCCGTTCATGGCGCGCTCGGCGATCTGCGTGGGCGACTGGCCGGCGATGATCGGCAGCGTGTCGATGCCGTTCTGCTCGCCGAGAACCTTGAGCTGCTCCTGGGCGGCCGGGCGGCGCGTATCCAGCGACGCCATCAGCACCTTGCGCTTGTCGCGCTTGCTCAGGCGCAGCGCGATCTTGGCCGAACTCGTCGTCTTGCCCGAGCCCTGCAGGCCGACCATCATGATCGGCACGGGAGCGGCGGCGGCCAGGTCGATCGGCTCGGCGGAGGCGCCCAGCATCTCGACAAGCTGGTCGTGAACGATCTTCACCACCATCTGGCCCGGCGTCACCGACTTGATGACCTCACGGCCGACAGCGCGCGCCCGCACCTTGTCGGTGAACGAGCGCACCACATCCAGCGCCACGTCGGCTTCGATCAGGGCCCGGCGCACCTCGCGCAGGGCGGCCGTCACGTCGGCGTCGCTCAGTGCACCGCGTCTGGTCAGCTTGTCAAAGATACCGCCAAGGCGGTCCGACAGGGTCTCGAACATGATCGCTCGCGTCTCGTTTTCAGTGTTTCGGGATCGGCATGGCGTGCCGTTCGAAACATGAAGCTGGTCTCACGCAAAGCGCATTTCCAGAGGTGCGCGGCACGAAGGCGCATAGCACAAAATCACCCGTGGGCGAATATCGCTGACGGGTGTTGACCTCCGGGCGCTCTTTATACCTGAACGGGGCCCGGTCGGTTGCTCTGAATATCGCTCCTGTGAGGAGTGCGCGGAAGCTAGGCGCAGCACGACCGGGAGTCAAGCACTGTTGCGGGCACTGTTGCGGGCGGGCGCCGCGCGTTTCGGCCGAAAGGCAACATAATCTCGGCATCTTCGGGAAAAGCACTTCTTATTAAGTATCTTGTGGCATCGTCCGTACAAACTCTACGGACGCGGCACGGTCAGTTTGCGCAAAAGAGGCAGGGTCTCGCGCAGGAACAACGCTCCGGGACCAAGGTACCCCGGGTCGAAACGTGCTCAGCGCCGCTACCGACGAGACAAGACGACGGCGTCCACCGGCGAATGGACAGCAGGTCGCGGAATTGGATGGGATACGATGTCGCTAATCGTTATTGTCGATGATCAGCCAACGAACCGTCAGATTTTCACGAAGATCGCCGCCTCGATCGATTCCACGATCGAGGTCGAGTGCTTCGCCGACCCGCAACTTGCGCTCGACTGGCTGAAATCCAACACCCCCGACCTGGTGATCACCGACTACAACATGCCGCATATGGATGGTGCGGAGTTCATCTCCCGGCTGCGCCAGACGCCGGCGCTGCGCGACATTCCGATCATCGTCATCACCGTATTCGAGGATCACGCCTACCGCATCGCGGCACTGGACGCCGGGGCCACCGATTTTCTGCAAAGCCCGGTCGATCATCGCGAATTCGTCACGCGCGCGCGCAACTTGCTGAAACTGCGCCAGCAGCAGAGGCTGCTCACCTCCCGCGCCGCCAACCTGAAACGCGAACTGGAAGACAGCGAACGCGAACTGCAGCGCACGATGCGCGATTCCAGCGAACGCCTTGCCCAGGTCATCGACACCGTTCCGGCGCTGATCAGCGCCAGCGACTGCGAGGGGCGCTTCCTGTTTCTCAACGCCTATCACAACCAGATCACCGGCATCGATTCCCGCGAGGCGATCGGGCGCGACACCACGGAGGTGCTCGGGGAGGAAGCGGGAAACCGCAACAAGACGCTGGACCGTCTGGTCATCGAGGGCGAAAAGCCGCTCAGCAGCTATGAAGAGGAAATCATCGACCGCAGCGGGCACCGGCGGGTTTTCCTGACGACGAAGTCGCCGCTGCGGGACGCCGGCAACCGGATCACCGGCATCCTCACCAGTTCGCTCGACATCACCGACCGCAAGGCCGCCGAAAGCCACCTGCTTTTCATCGCCCATCACGACGCGCTGACCGAACTCCCGAACCGCACCATGCTGCGCGAGCGATTGAACCTTCAGATCGCCCGCTCACGCAGTGGCGACCAGCAGTTCGCGCTGCATCTCATCGATCTCGACAACTTCAAGAATGTCAACGACGTGCTCGGTCATTCCGCGGGCGACAACATCCTCATCGAGGTGGCCAAGCGGCTCATCGCGATCCGCCACGACGGCGATGTGGTTGCGCGGCTCGGCGGCGACGAATTCGCCGTTCTGCAGGGCGACATCAGCAGCAGGGAGGATGCCGCCGTCTTCGCCTCGGAAATCGGTACCGCGCTCGCGCGGCCGCACTCCGTGTACGGGCAGACGATCGAGACGACGGCCAGCATCGGCGTGGTGATGCATCCCGCCGACGGCTGCGACTTTGAGGAAATGCTGCGGCACGCCGATCTGGCGATGTATCAGGCAAAGGCGGACGGCGGAAGCCAGCACCTGTTCTACTCGGCCAACATGAACACCCTTGCGCGCCGCACGGTGGCGCTCGACGCGGAACTGCGTACGGCCCTCGAACGCGAGGAATTCGTCCTCTACTACCAGCCGCAAATCGACATCAAGAGCGGCAGCATCATCGGCGTCGAGGCGCTGGTGCGCTGGCAAACGGCGGCCGGGGAGATCATCGGTCCGGCGGGGTTCCTGCCGCGCGCCGAGGAAAACGGCATGATCGTGCCGATCAACGAATGGGTGCTGCGCGAGGCCTGTGCCCAGGCCGTCGCCTGGCAGAAACAGAAGGCCGGCATGCCGCCGCTGCGCATGGGCGTCAATCTCTCGCCCGTGCAGTTCCGCAAACAGAGCGTGCCGCTGCTGGTCGCCCGCGTGCTTGCCGACACCGGCATGGATCCGCGCATGCTCGATCTGGAACTGACCGAAAACATCGTCATGCAGAACACCGAGTCGGTCGCCGTGCAGCTGCGCCAGTTGCGCGAGCTGGGCGTGCTGATCTCCATCGACGACTTCGGCACCGGCTTCAGTTCGCTCAGCTACATCAAGCATTTCCCGATCGACCGTCTGAAGATCGACCAGTCGTTCGTCCGCGATCTGATGACCGACCCGAGCGACGCCGCCATCGTCCAGGCGATCATCAGCCTCGGCGCCAGCCTGAAACTCGATGTGATCGCCGAGGGCGTGGAAACGCCCGAGCAGCTCGAACACCTGCGCGAGGCTGGCTGCCTCGAGGCCCAGGGATATTATTTCGGCCGGCCGATGCCGGCATGCGAATTGGAGGAAATGGTCGGGACACGACGATCCATGGCGCACAATCGGTAGAGGCCGCGGGGCGCGTACCGACGCCAGTCGGAACGATCGCCCGGTCCCGGTTTGATGTCCTGTCCAAAGCCATTCGATAGTTGAACACCCATGTTTGTAAAATCGATCATTGCCAAACTGTCCGCGGCCCGCCGGGGGATCGCCGGCCGGATCCGCAACCGTCCCGACAAGGAACACGAGATGGTGCTGAACCGGCTGGTCATCAGCTTTCTGCTGCTCAGCTATCTGGCGATCACCACGCTCCTGTCGCATGAGGACATCGGCAAGGCGCTGACCATCACCGCGATTTTTTTCGTCTGTTCCTTCGGGTTTGCCGCGGACATGCTGATCCGGCGGGGCATTTCGCCCGGCCGCCGGGTGTTGGCGATGCTGACGGACCTGGGGTCACTGACGGTCTGCATGTACATCGGCGGTGAGACCACGGCGGTCCTCTACCCGATCTATCTCTGGGTCATCTTCGGCAACGGCTTCCGGTTCGGCGTGCGCTACCTGAAGGCCAGCGCGGCCGTGTCGGTGATCGGCTTCGCCACCGTCTCCCAGCTCAGCCCCTACTGGCTCGCGCACAGCAACCTGTCGATCAGCCTCATCCTGGCGCTGATCGTGCTGCCCGCCTACACCAAGAAACTGATCACCGACCTGTCCGAGGCCAAGCGCCAGGCGGAAGAAGCCAACCAGTCCAAGAGCCTGTTTCTGGCCAGCGTCAGCCACGAGCTGCGCACGCCCCTCAACGCCATCATCGGCATGGCCGAATTGATCCGCGCGACGCCGCTCGACGGCGAACAGGCCGACATGGTGCGCACCATTCGCGGCTCCGCCAAGTCGCTGCTGGCGCAGATCGAGGGCGTGCTCGACTTCTCGCGGCTGGACGCCGGGCAGATGCCGATCCGCGTTCAGGAGTTCGAGCTCTTCGAAACGCTGTCGCATGTCCAGAGCACGCTGTTCGCATCCGCCAACGCCAAGGACATCCAGCTGGCGATGCATGTCGCGCCGGGAACGCCGAACACCCTGCGCGGCGACAGCCGCCAGATCCAGGAAATCCTGACCAACCTGGGCTCCAATGCGGTGAAATTCACCGACACGGGATCGGTGACCATCGCGGTTGCGGCGCTGGAGACGACCGGCGGCACCGTCCGGCTGCGCTTCGAGGTCTCCGACACCGGCATCGGAGTGGCGCCGGAAGCCCGCATGCGCATCTTCGACCGCTTCACCCAGGCCGACGAGAGCATCATCGACCGCTTCGGCGGCACCGGGCTCGGCCTGGCGATCGTCAAGCAGCTCGTCGAACTGATGGGCGGGGAAATCGGCATCGACAGCACGCTGGGCGCCGGCAGCACCTTCTGGTTCGAACTGGATCTCGAGGCCTCGGACGCCGAGGCGGCCAAGCCGCCCAGGATCGGCAACCAGCAGCTTCACGTCGTCTCCGACGACCCGTCACTGCGCGCCGAAGCCGCGCGTGCCTTCGCCGCGCTCGACCTGGTCCCGACGACCCACGACGACATGGGGGTGGCCATCGCGGCGCTGCGAAAGGCCGCCGGCCAGGGAGTGCGCAAGGCGGTGCTCTACGTCGACACCATGACGCCGGACACCGGTGCCGAACAGGTCTCGGCCACCGTGCAGGAGCAATACCCGGACATGACCGTCGCCGTCGTGCGCATCGACGACGAGACGGGACTGCCGGATTCCGCGGTTCGCCCCTTCTTCGTCACCACGCTCGGCTGGATGATCGAGCAGGATGCCCTCGACCTTTCCCTGCGCGTGGCGCTTGCGAGCTGCGGCATCCGCAGCGACGAGTCGGGCGGTCAGAGCCAGGAAAGCTGGACGGGCGGGCACTACAGCGTCCTCGTCGCCGACGACAATCAGACCAATCTCAAGGTGATGCGCAAGATCCTCGAGCGCGCCGGACACCGGGCCGTGACGGTGAACAATGGCGAGGAGGCGCTCGACGCGCTCAACGCCGAGACCTTCGACATCGTGCTGATGGACCTGAACATGCCGGTGATGAACGGTATCGAGGCAACCAAGCTCTATCGCTTCGCCTCCCTGGGACAGAAGCGCACCCCGATCATCGGCGTCACCGCCGATGCGACGCCGCAGGCAAGCGACCGCTGCATCGAGGCGGGCATGGACGCCACCGTGACCAAGCCGATCGACCCGACGCGCCTTCTGCAGATGATCGCCGACCACGTGGGCGAGGACGAACCCGACGCGGTGGCTGTCGGAAGCGACGACAACCGGGTGACGCCGATCTCCACGCATCCGCGCTTCAACGCCGGTCAACACCGGCCCATCGACGTCACCGCGCTGAACAAGCTGCGTGAATTGGGCGGCGAGGATTTCCTGGCCGACGTCATTACCGGCTTCATTCTCGACACGGAGAAGGTGATCCAGAGCATGCGCCAGTCCGCCGGCGACATGGACATCACGGGCTTCACCCGCCAGGCGCATGCGCTGCGCAGCGGCGCGGCCAACGTGGGTGCCCAGGGCATCTACCAGTTGTGCACGGAACTCGAGCACATGGAACTCGAGGAACTGCCGACCCGCGGCAAGCGGCAGCTTGATGAATTGCGGCTGGAGTTCACCGACCTGCGCAACGTGCTCGCCGGATACCTGCCCGAACGCAAGAGCCTCTAGGCCGGCAAACCGGACCGGCCGGCAGGCGGCGAGACCCCAGGCAAAGCCGGGATGGCCTCAGGCGCGGTGGCTCGCGTCCGACACCGCTGCCTGGCCGTTGCGCCTGTCCTGCGCGCTCATCAGCCGTTCCATCTTGCGCAGGTCCTGCTTGCCCAGTTTGAGCGCCGCATCCACCCAGATACCAACCACATCATGCAGCTCGCGATAGGTGATCGGCTGCACCGTGCGGCGGGCGCGATAAAGCGCGCTGTGTGAATTGTGCCGGCGGGTGTTGCGGCGGATATAGTCGTTCACCGCCTGCTTGCCCTTGCCGTCTTCGGCGAGCACCTGGACCAGTCCCATCTCGTGAAGCTCTTCGGCGGTGTAGATTCGCCCGCTCATGATCAGCTTCTCGGCGCGCGCGGCGTCCAGCCGCCGCGACAGGAAGCTGTAGGCGCCCATGCCGGGAAACAGGTTGAACAGCACTTCCGGCAGTCCGAATTTCGCGGATCGCTCGGCAACGATCACGTCGCAGGCAAGCGCCGCCTCGAATCCGCCGCCCAGCGCATCGCCCTGGACCATGGCGATGGTGATCACCGGCAGATCGAAGCTGACGGCATTGTAATGCAGGACGTCGATGCAGGCCTTGGCGTATATTTCGAGGCTCTTGCGGTCGCCGGTGCGGATGCGTTCCGCGAAATGTCCCAGATCGCCACCGAGATTGAAGATCCCCGGCATGCGCGATCCAAGCACGTAATAGTCCATCGGGATCTCGCCACGGCGGGCCGCCGTCGCATACATGCGGTGCAGGGAGCGCTGCATGACATTGAGGTCATTCAACAGCCCGAGCGTGAAGCTGGGCCGGCCCTCGGGCTTCATGTGGCACCAGTAGGTGCGGGTCTTCGGGTCCAGCGACACGTCGAGTTCGCGATAGGATTCGCGCGCAACCTCGTCGTGCATCGGGATCGTCGGCAGGGTCGTGATCTCGGCGCGAGACGCCCCGGGTCCGTGCTGATCCATCGAGGCCTCCGCGATGGGTAATCCGCCCAGGCCATTCACGGCCCGGCATCCCGTTTCACTGTCCAAAGAGTGCCGAATGGTCATTCTGCCCTCGTCTGTTTCTCAAGCAACACGCCGGCCGCCACCGGCACATGCGACGGAATACCCCTCGCAGCGTCGATTGGAGCACGACTTTCGAGTCAATTCAATAGACGTTAGGGATTTGTTTACGATACGACGACGTAAAAACACCTAAGAATCGCTGTTTTCGCGTGCCCGATTCTAGGTTTCAGAGAAATTAGATTTATGGTTAACGCATATTTAACATGCAGTGGACTTCAATAACTCGTAACGGCGTGTAGTTTATTTGACCGCCGCGCCTCGCGGCAGAAGCAATATGATCAGAACTCTCGGTTTTGGATCAAGGAAATGGGGTGCCGCGCCAAGTCGATTGCCTCACCGATCACCGGATGAGTTTTCAAGCCGGACAATCGATCGTCAAAACATTAAAATGAATATTTGCACCGGCTCATTTCGCAGGTGCGAAATCAGCGAACAACCGCGCCGCCGCAAGGACACGATGATGGCGCGCCGAAGACGGCTTGCAGGATATCAATGGCTTGGGAGGATTTGGTGGAGCCGAGGGGAATCGAACCCCTGACCTCGTCATTGCGAACGACGCGCTCTCCCAACTGAGCTACGGCCCCTCACCAGTGACGCGCATTTAGGAGAGAGCGCTCGGCGCTGTCAAGCCTGCGGCGCAGGGGCGTTTGCGGAAAATCGCACCAATCCCCGGAAGCCGCCGTCCGGCGGCGCCACCGACATCACGGAGCCATCGCGCGCTCAAGTCTTGCGGCGGGCGCGCGCGACGGCTACATCAGGGACACCACGGTCCAGTACAAAGAGCAACGGTTCTCATGCGCGCCATTCTTGACGTCATTCTCATCGCACTCGACCTCTATGTCTGGGTCGTTATCATCAGCGCGATCTTCTCCTGGCTCTATGCCTTCAACATCGTCAATTCGAACAATCAGTTCGTCGGCATGATCGGCCAGGCGCTCTACAATCTCACCGAGCCGGTGCTGCGCCCGATCCGCCGTGTGCTGCCCAACATGGGCGGTCTCGATCTCTCTCCGATCGTGCTGCTGCTCGGCATCTTCCTGGTCCAGCGCATCATCGCCCTGTACATCTACCCGCAGGTCTTTTGAGCCAAGCCGCCACAATGGTTCCCTGGCGCGCGGAGGATGGCGGGCTGCTGCTTGACGTCCGGCTGACGCCGCGGGCCGGCCACGACAGGCTGGACGGCATCAAGATCCTGTCCGACGGACGGCCGGTGCTGCTGGCCCGCGTCCGCGCGGTACCGGAGAAGGGCGCGGCCAACGCCGCGCTCACGAAGCTGCTGGCCAAGACGCTGGGCATCGCCAAGAGCGATGTGTCGGTACACGCCGGCCACACGGCGCGGGTCAAGACCCTTCGCCTTGCAGGCGATGCGCGATCCCTGGCCGAACATCTGTCCAGCCTCACCGCCTCCGCGTGAGCGGCGCGGAAAGCGCCGGGCAGGCCGCTCAGACGTCTTCCAGCGGCCGCGCCTCGTCGGGCAGCATGATCGGGATGCCGTCGCGGATCGGGTAGGCCAGGCGCGCCGCCCGCGAAATCAGCTCCTGGGCCTCGCGATCGTATTCCAGCGTCGTCTTGGTCACCGGACAGACCAGAATTTCCAGAAGCTTCGGATCGACGGTGTGTCGCGCCTCGTCACCCATCAGGGATCTCCCGTTCGGTTGTGCCGCGTCCCGCGGCAATCGGTTCATTGCAATGTGGAGGAGCCGCCGTCGCCGCCGCCGCGCGCCAGTTCCATCTCGGTGATGGCGATCAGCGTGTCCGCGCGCGCCTTCAGGTCCTCGGCCTCCAGCAGCGCCTGCTTTTCCGCCGGGC
>JBFHII010000049.1:0-10603 GCA_041596535.1 Breoghania sp.
ACCGCTCGCGGAGTTTGTGCGCGCGGAGCATCCCGACGTCGGCGCCTACTATCGGCCCGGAGTGGGCGGCGACACGTCCAACACGGCCATCGCCGCGGCGCGTCAGGGCGCGCGGGTCGGATTTCTGACGGGGGTGGGTCGCGACGATTTTGGCGAGTCGGTTCGTGACCTGTGGCGCGCGGAGGGTGTGGATTGTTCCCGTGTCGCGCTCAGCGACGATGCGCCGACGGGGATCTATTTCGTCCATCCGCATGAAAGCGAACGGCATTTCATCTACTACCGTGCCGGCTCGGCCGCGAGCCTGTACGCAGCCTCCGATGTGCCCGTGGACTATGTGTCGCGAGCCAGAATCCTGCATGTCTCCGCCATCTCGCAGGCGATCAGCGATTGTGCGGCGGACGCCGTCACGCGCGCCATGGAGATCGCGCGTGCGGCAGGCGTGACGGTTTCCTATGACACCAATCTCAGGCTCCGTCTGTGGCCGCTCGAGAAGGCGCGCTCGGTGGTGCATGCTGCGATGGCCAAGGCGGATCTGGCGTTTCCGAGCTACGACGACGCGGTGCATCTGACCGGACTGACCGGGGCGGATGCGATCATCGATTTCTATCTCGATCTGGGTGCGAAGATCGTCGCGCTGAAGCTCGGGGAGGAAGGCGCGCGGATCGCGACTGCCGAGCGCCGCGAGACGATCCCTCCGGTGCCGGTCAGGGCCGTGGATTCCACGGGTGCGGGCGACGCTTTTGCCGGTGGCTTTCTGGCCTATTGGCTGGAAACCGGCGATCCGTTCGAGGCCGGCCGCAGGGCGGCGGTGGTCGCCGCACGCACGGTTGCCGGCTTTGGCGCGATCGCCCCGATCCCCCGCCGCGAGGCGGTGCTCGCAGCACTTGCATGAGATCCGGCTGAGCGCCTCGGTCGAGCGATCGTGGCCTTTCGATCGGCCTGTCGGAAACTGGTCTCCGGAGCGCTCAGTCGAACAGCGATTCGTTGGCCTTCAGCCGCGCGACATAGTCGGCGTAAGCCTTGTCGGCATCGATGCCGGCCTCGCGTGCGGCCGCCTTCCATTTGTCCAGCAGCGGTGCGGCGGCATCACGCCAGACCTGCTCCTCCTCGGCGGTCGGGACATAGACGATGTGCTCGCCGGAACCGATCATTCTCTGGCGTCCACGCACGTCGGTGTCGGCCCAGCCGGAGGAGAACGTCTCCGACCATTCCGGTGTGCAATGTGCATCGATCACGTCCCGGTCCGGCGCTTCAAGTCCATTATATGTACGCTTGTTAATCACCAGCGCCAGCAGCGATTGATACAACGGCATGTCGAGGTGATATCGCGTCTCCTTGTCGATGCCGAACACGTACATCGAATTCCATGGGAAGGTGATCGCGTCGGCCGCGCCCGTGGCGATGGCCTTGCGGGCATCGGGAGCGGCGACTTGAATGCTGGAGCCGCCAATCATCTGTATGAAGTCGCCGATGGTGGCGTTGGCCGGCCGCACGGTCAGTCCATGCACGTCCGATGGCACCTTGATCTGCATCTTGGAGTGGAGCGTTCCAGGATTGTGCGGATTGAGAAGGCAGAGCTTGACCTCCGGCATCTCCGTTTCCGCGTAGTCTAGGTACCATTCGTGCATCGCCCTGGCGCCGCGCTTGGCGTTGCTGGCGTGGAAGGGAAGCTCAACCAGCGACAGGATCGGGAAGCGGCCGGCTTGATAGCCGGGGTTGACATAGCCGATGTCGGCAACGCCGTGCACGGTCATGTCGTAATGGTCGGCCGCCGGGCCCAATTTCTGGGCGGGGAATACCGTGATCTTGATGCGCCCGTGCGATGCCCTCCGGATCGACTCGATCCACGGTTCGATGCTGAATTTCTGAACCGGATGAGTGGCCGGAACCCAATGCGCCAGGCGCAACTCGACGGCCTGCGCCTGCGTCGCGCCGAGCAACAGCGCGGCAGACAGAAAAATTCTTTTGATGGCAGTCATTTGTCTCCATCCGGACAAAATCGCCTGTTTGGCGCGGCCGGCACGTTTGCGTGTGTTCGGATCAATAAAGTATGCGGGATGCAGGGTATCGGCCCGCTCACTCCTGGGCAAGGGATGCGCAAGCCCCGCATTTCACGGCAGCTGAAAGGAGGCGGCTGGATGTTCCGCCGGGCGCCGCGTGCCTCGTACGCCAACCGTCCTTGGCGATGACGTCGTCGTCCACGCGCTGCATCTCGACAGAAGGCTGGTGACGCCGTCCCATGCCGTCCGTGATCCGAGGCCGTCACGAAGACCCTGATGGTCGTGCCGGAGCCGACAGGGCGGCCGATGCGTACCCTGATGTCGAACCGGCCGACCGGCTTCTCTCCGGCGGTTTGTTCAAGTGTGACCGTGTGATGTAACAGCGGGGGTGACAAGTCGTTCGTCATCGGCGCGCTGGTGATGTTGCGGACTGAGAAAAGGCGCTGCCGGAACGAGAAAATCGGCATCTGGTTCTTGAAAAAATGGAGTCGTGGCGAAACAGCGCGAGGCCGGAAATGCTGAGTATGTTGCTGCTTGCGGAGCCCGCGTTGCAGGCGCCGCAATCGTGCAGAATTCAAGCGTCTCGCGGTTCCGCATCGTTAGGCAGGGACCTATGGAAAGCCCGGATCGGTTCCGGGCTTTCCAGTGTGTGCAGTCGCAAGGTCCTAGAGTGCGAACTCGGTGACGAACTTGGTGCGCTGGAAGGCTTCCAGACCTTCCACGCCGCTTTCGGAGCCGAAACCGGATTCATTGACACCACCGAACGGCGTTTCCGGCGTGGACACCGCCATGTGGTTGACGCCGACCAAACCTGCGTCAATCGCCTCTTCGGTCTTGGCTGCCAGAGAGCCGCTGCGCGTGAAGACGAAGGAAGCCAGGCCATAGGGCAGGGCATTGGCGCGTTCGATCACCTCGTCAAAGCTGGAGAAGCGCATCAGCGGCGCGATCGGGCCGAACGGTTCTTCCGACAGGATACGGGCGTCGTCAGGAACTTCCGTCAGCACGGTCGGTTCAAAGAAGAAGCCTTGGCCGCCCATGCGTTTGCCGCCGAGCGCTACCGTGGCGCCCTTGGAGGCGGCGTCCTCGACGATACCCTCCATGATGCCCAACCGGCGTTCGGCGATCATCGGTCCCATCTGGGTGCCATCGTCCATTCCGTTGCCGACGACGATCTTGCTGGCTTTCTCGACAAATCCCTTGGCGAAGTCGTCATAGAGGCTGTCGTGGATGAAGAACCGGGTCGGCGACGTGCAGACCTGTCCGGCGTTGCGGTACTTGAAGGTCACCAGCGTGTTGACCGCGTGCTCCAGGTCGGCGTCCGCGTGAACGATGACCGGAGCATGGCCACCCAGTTCCATGGTGCTGGTCTTGAGCGTCTCCGCAGCACGTTTCTGCAGCAGCTTGCCGACGGCTGTCGAGCCCGTCAGCGTGACCTTCTTGAACACCGGAGAGGCGAGCAGCGTCTTGGAAACGTGGTCCGGATCGCCGAAGACGACATTCAGAACGCCGTCGGGGAGACCGGCTTCCTGGAAGCAGCGCGCGATGGCCACTGCCGTTCCGGGGGTTTCCTCGGCCGGCTTGACGACGATGGAGCAGCCCGCGCCAAGCGCGCCGGCGATCTTGCGGATCACGTTGCTGGACGGGAAGTTCCAGGCTGCGAAGGCCACGACCGGCCCGACGGGTTCGCGCAGGGCCATCTGGCGGACACCGGGCATGCGGGCGGGGATGATCCGGCCGTAGGCGCGCTTGCCTTCTTCCGCGTACCAGCGGGTCGCGTCGGCGGCGAACTGCACTTCCGGCACGGCCTCGCCGAGAGGCTTGCCGTTCTCCAGCGTGAGCAGCCGGCCGATGCGCTCCTTGCGATCCTCGATCAGCTGGGCAGCCTTCATCAGGATGGTATAGCGTTGCAGCGCGGTCTGTGCTTTCCAGACCTTGAAGCCTTTCTGGGCCGCTGCCGTCGCTTCAGCCAGGTCGCTGTCATTTGCCACCGGCACCTGGCCGAGCACCTGCTCCGTCGCCGGGTTGACCAGGTCGATGGTCTTCGCGTCGCCTGCCTGGCGGAACTTGCCGTCGATCAGCAGTTCGATCTTTTCGTCGTACATGGTGGTTTCCTTGTTTGTCCCGTGCTGTTCAGCGGCAAAGAAAGCCGGTCGGCATGGGGTCGTCCGCAGAGAGGATGAATGTGTGTTCGCCGGTTATGTGCGCCATGCCCTCGATATGCGGCGCATAGAGGCGTGCGCCGCCGGGGGCTGCCGCTTCAAGCGGGTGTGCCAATGCCTGGAAGTCCATGTTCAGGATGTTGCGGGCACGGATGCGCTCGCCCGGTTCGATTTCGCCGGTTTCCAGGAGTTGTGCCAGCCGCGCGGATGTTCCGGTTCCGCAGGGCGAACGGTCGAACTTGTTCGGCGCAAGCACGACGAGCTGACGGCTTGCCAGAACGCCTTCGTCGCGTGTGGTTTCATAAAATAGAACGCTGTGAACGGCCTCGCGTGCACCGGGAATTTCGCCTGCGCAGATCCGGGCATTGATGTCCTGCTTTATCCGGGACCCGGTTGCCAGGGCTGTAGCCACACCCGCGGGTGACAGGTCGATGTCCGCGTCGTCAGCCCGAACCAGGGCGTACCAATTGCCGCCGTAGGCAATGTCGCAGTGGAACGCGCGCGGCAGGACGGATACCGGCACGTCACGCGCGGCAACAAAGGCCGGCACGTTCTCAAAGCTCACCGACGCCAGCTTGCCGTCGTCGTGGCAGAGGCCGACCTCGATGACACCGGCGGGCACCTCCAGCGTGATGACGCTGCGGCCGTTGCCGTTCGGCTGGATCAAGCCGAGATGGTCGAGCGTCGCCGCAAGGCCGATGGTCGCATGGCCGCACATCGGCAGGTAGTTGTAGCTGCCGAGGAAGAAGGCACCGAAGTCGGCGATATCGCTTTCGGTCAGCACCGCGCCGACCATGGCCGCATGGCCCCGCGGCTCGTGCAACAGAAAGGTTCTGACGTCATCGAGGGAGCGCTCGAACCAATCGCATTTTTCCGCGGCGGTCTTGCCCTGCAGCGGCGGAAGCCCACCCGTGATGACACGGGTGGGATGTCCTGCCGTGTGGCTGTCGACCGTCGTCAGCCTGCGCGTGCAATTCATGACGGATCAGGCCCCCGCCTTGATCGCGTCGGCGATCTTCTCGCCCGCCATGATGGTCGTGATCATGGTATTGCCGCTGATCACCGAGGGCATGATCGAGGCGTCGACGACCCTGAGGCCCTCCACGCCGATCACCTTGCCGTTGCTGTCGACGACGGCGTTGGGATCTTCGATGTCTCCCATGCGGCACGTGCCGCTGGCGTGCCAGCTGCCGCAGGTGTTGTCGATGATCCAGGACCGCAGCAGGTTCGGCGAGTTCTTCAGTCCCGCGAGGTCCACATCCGGCACGATGACCTTGTTGATCATCAGGCGGCGGGCGAAGGAGCCGGTTCCCATGATCATCGCGGCGATCAGTGTCAGCAGCCAGTTCGTCTTGCTGACCGCTCCCAGCTTGCGCACCCGTTCGGAGAACGTTGCCGGGAAGGTTTCGCGAACGACGGTCTTCATCGCCGGGTCATCGACAATGTCGAACAGGCGTTGCATGCCGTCTTCCAGCCGCTTGAGATCCCGCTCGTCGGAGAGCTGCTGGAAGTTGATCTCGGGGCCGACCGACGGGTCCTTGTCCGCGAGCTTGACGTACCCGGTGGAGTAGGGCCGGTTGACGCAGACAATGATCGAGCCCAGACGGCGGCCCAGCGGATGCCAAGCCGCGCGGTTCGAGGGCAGCACGAACATGTCGCCGGGCGTTGTGTCCGGCAGGCCGGAGGAATAGCGGTATCCCATCTGGATGTGTCGGCGCGTGGCCGCCGGCAGGCGCGATTCCTTCGGCAGGTAGGCGGCCAGCGCCACCATGGGGTGGTCCTGCAGGTTCTGGCCGACACCCGGACGGTTGGCCCGGACTTCGATGCCCATCTCCTTGAGGTGCTCCTCGGGGCCGATGCCCGCGCGCATCAGGATCGCCGGCGATTGCAGGGCGCCCGCCGAGACGATCACTTCCCGCGCCTTGAGCGTCTGCTCTCCGGCTTGCGACACCACTTTCACGCCGCAGGCGCGGTTTCCCTCGAACAGCACTTCGCGCATCTGGGTGGCCGGCAGGATGGTCAGGTTGGCACGGCTGCGAACGTCCGGGGTAAGGTAGGCGCGGGCGGCCGATACGCGTTTCCCGTCCACATTGTTCATGGTCATCGGGAAATAGCCGTCGTCGAAACAGCCGTTGTGGTCCTGGATGTTGGTGACGCCCTGGCCGTCAAGGACTTTCGCGGTTGCCTTGGCGACGGGCGACCAGTCCTTTTCCTTGATGCGTTGCAGGGGCAGGGGGCCGCTGTCTCCGTGCAACTCGTGGTCGGGGAAATCCAGATCCGTTTCCAGCTTGCGCAGGTAAGGCAGCACGCCTTGCCAGTCCCAGCTCTTGGCACCGTTCGCAGCCCAGTTGTCGTAGTCCCACGGCAGTCCCCGGAAAGCGAACTGGCCGTTGATGGATGTGCCGCCGCCCATCACCTTGGCCTGCTCGTAGCGCCGGGGTTCCTCGTCGGGCGATTTTGGATCGTCGAGGTGAACCTTGATGTTCTGCCAGTGATACGTGCGGTTGAAATAGGCGACGATCGGATAGGCGTCGAGGATATCCGCCGGTTCCTCGCCGGGAGGCGTGTCCGGTCCCGCCTCGATCAGCGCGACCTCGAAGCTGGATGTTTCCGACAGGCGGCTGGCGAGGACGGCACCTGCGGCGCCGCCTCCGATGACAATGTAGTCGAATTCACTTTTCATCTTCATTCGCCATGGTTGACCAGGACTGTCTTGAAGCGCAGAAAGCTCTCGAGTCCGCTGCGGCCCATTTCCTTGCCGAAACCGGAGCCGTTGAAGCCGCCCTGTGGGGTGTAGAAGTCAGGCTGGCGGCCATGGGCGTTGACCCAGACCGTTCCGGCCTCGATGCGATCGGGGAGGTTCATCGCCTTCTTGACGTCGTCGGTGTAGACACTGGCGGCGAGTGCATAGGAGGGATGGTTCGCCATGGCGATGCCTTCCTCCTCGTCGTCGTAGTCGTAAACCGACAGGACCGGCCCGAAGAATTCCTCGGTGAAACCAACCGAGGTGTCCGGCACATTGGAGAGGATGGTCGGCTCATAGTAGGCGCCGCCGTTCATCTCAGCCACGCGACCGCCGCCGTGCAGGACCGTCGCGCCGTCCGCCCGGGTCCGGGCGATCATGTCGTCGATCCGGGCCGCCTGTTTCTCGTTGATGATCGGCGGCAGGGTGTTGCCCGAGGTCCACGTCGGCCCGGCCTTGCGGTCATTGGCGATGCCGATCACCTTGTCGAGGATCTGTTCGCGCAGTCCGGTGGGCACGATCAGCCGGCTGCCGGCCGTGCAGACCTGACCGGAGTTGGCCAGGAAACCGTTGGCAATATTGGTGGCCACGGCATCGATGTCGCGGATGTCGCGCAGCACCAGTTGCGGCGTCTTGCCGCCAAGTTCCAGCGTCAGCGGCTTGGTGCCCGACAGGGCGGCGTCGGCCATAACGCGGGCTCCGGTCGCGGACGAGCCGGTGAAGGTGATCTTGCGCACCAGCGGATGGCGTACCAGCGCCGATCCGGTCGCGCCTGCGCCGAGGATCACGTTGAACAGGCCCGGTGCCAGGCCGGCCTCCAGGGCGAGTTCCGCCAGGGCGAGCGCCGAATAGGGCGTCGCCTCGGAGGGCTTGAGGACCACCGCGTTGCCGACGGCGAGCGCCGGGGCGGATTTCCAGATCGCGTTGATGACCGGGAAGTTGAACGGCGCTATCGAGGCGACGACGCCGTAGGGCTCGGGCTTGGCGAGCGTCGTCGCCCCGGCGGCCCCCATGAAGTACTGACCCTCGATCTTGTCCGCCCATTCGGCAAAGTAGCGGAGTGCGCCGGCTGCGCGGACAAGGTCGCGGTTGATGAGGTCATCGATCGGGCGGGTCGAGGAGACGGCTTCGATCCGGGCGATCTTTTCACGGTTCTTGTCAAGCAGGTCCGCCCACCTGTGCAGGACGGCCGCGCGATCCATGGGCGAGGATTGCGCCCAGCCGCTGGTCCTGAACGCGGTGTGGGCCGCCTGCACGGCGCGATCCACTGTCTCTTCGTCGGCGACCGGGATCGGCGTGCTGGCAAGGCCGTCGGACGGACGGCAGACCGCCAGTTCGTCCCCGGTGACGACGCGTTCGCCGTTGATCAGATGAGCGGCGACAAGGTCGACGCTCTCCGGATTGAAGTCATTGGACATATCGTCTTCTCCTTGGGTCCGTTCAGACACCCGTCAGCCGGAAACCGGCGGGGAACGGGTCGTTCGGGTCGAGGAAGAAATTGAAGGAACCGGTCAGATAGGCCGCACCCGTCACCGTGCAGGTGATGGCCGGCAGGTCTCCGACGGTTGTTTCGCCGGTGATGGTGCCGGTGAAGACCGTGTCCAGGATCCCGGCATGACGAAAGCTGTCGCCACTCTTCAGCTCGCCCTTGCCGGCGAGCATTGCCATGCGCGAGGCCGTGCCGGTGCCACAGGGTGAGCGGTCGATGACCGTCGGCGGGCAGACAACCGCGTTCTTGCCGTCGGTATCGGTGCCGTTGCCGTCCTGGATGATCTCGATCTGGTAGATTTCATTGACGTGGGACATCGTCGGGTGTTGGACCGGATGGTCCTTCAGACCCGCGCGCAGTTCGGCGGCTGCCGACACGATTTCCCATGCCCTGTCGGGATGGATTTCCAGTCCGAGATCCGAGGCCTTGACGATAAGGTAGAAATCGCCACCAAAGGCGATGTCGGCGCGCACCTTTCCGAAGCTTTTCGTCTCGACAAGGATGTCCTGCTTGTAAAGGAAGCTTGCCGGCATCTCGAGGGTGACCGAGACGGCCCGGCCGCCTTCGACCTTGACCCTGGCCGGCACCACGCCGGCCGGCGTGTCGAGCCGGACCAACGTTTCGCCTTCCACGGCGTCGATGTAGCCGGCTTCCACCGCGATGGTGGCAACGGCCATGGCGCAGTGGCCGCACATCGGCGGGTAGGTGTCCGGCTCCAGGATGATCATGCCGATGTCGGCATCTTCGGAACAGGCCTCGGTCAGGACCGCCGCCGGCAGGTTGAAGCTGCCGCGCGGCTCGAACAGAACCAACTGGCGAAGCCAGTCGCGCGACATCAGGTCCGCGCGCTTCTCCACCATGGTCTTGCCCCGGATCGGTCCGAACCCGGACGTGATCAGGCGCAGCGGGCAACCGGCGGTGTGGGAATCAATTCCCTGAATGATACGTGAACTGCGCATGACCTTATTCCACCGAGGCGATGAGGCCGCGGACATTGGCGTCCGCGAGGATGGAGCGGACGGCGGCCTGCTGGGCATCCGAGAAGGGAAGGAGCGGTTCGCGCGGAATGCCGACGGGCTGGTCGAGCTCGTTCATGGCCGCCTTGATGCCGGCATAGAAGCTGCCGGCCTTGAAGCAGCGGTAAATGGCGAACAGGGCCGGCTCGAGCTTGTCGGCCGTTGCGGTGTCGCCGGCGGCGCAGGCGTCGAAATAGGCGCGCACGAGCTTGCCGGAGAGCTGGTGGGCCATGGCCACGACGCCGACGCAGCCGACCGGCAGCGCGGAGCGGATCATCGTTTCATAGCCGACGAAGACAGCAAGCTTGTCCTTCACCTTGGCGCAGAGCTCGGTCACCTGCTGGATGTCGGCCGAGGAATCCTTGATCGCCACGACGTTCGGAATATCGGCCAGGCCGGCGACGAAGTCCGGTGTCAGGTTGACGCCGATGCGCGCCGGGCTGTTGTAGAGCATCACCGGCAGTTCGCTGGCCTTGGCGATCGTGCGGTAGAAGTGCTCTGTCTCGCGCAGGTCCGGCTTGGCATAGATCGGCGGCAGGGCGAGAATGCCGTCGCATCCGGTGTCCTTGGCCGCCGCGACGAGTTCCAGCACGATGTCGGTCTGCAGGTCGGAAACCCCGGCGATAACCGTGACGCGGCCATTGGCCGCCGCGACCGTTGCCTCGAAGAGCCGGATTCGTTCCTCGACGGTCATGGTGTAGAATTCGCCGGTGCTGCCGCAGACAATCACGCCGTCCGCGCCATTGGCGATATTGACCTCGACCAACTCGGCGAAGCGCGCGAAGTCGATGGTTCCATCAGGCAAAAAGGGGCTCACGAGGACACTGTGAATGCCCTTCCAATCAATCTTAGACATTTTGTACTCGCTTGTTTTCTATTAGTTTTTCTGCAGCAGCGGCCGCATGAGTTCCGCTGTGGCGTGGAACCGGTTCACGAAGGACTGCACCCGTTCGTTCTTGGGATGGAGCAGGACGTCATTGGGGGGGCCGGCGGCTTCGATGCAGCCCTGGTCGAGGAAGATCACCCGGTCGGCGACCTCCAGCGCGAAGCCGAGTTCGTGGGTCACGACGATCATCGTCATGCCCTCCTTCGCCAGCGTCATCATGGTCTCGAGGACTTCTCCGACCAGTTCCGGGTCAAGCGCCGAGGTCGGTTCGTCGAACAGCATGACCTCGGGGCACATGTTGAGCGCCCGG
>JBFHII010000050.1:0-10594 GCA_041596535.1 Breoghania sp.
CAGGCAGGGCATACCCGAGGTGCCGGCGGGTTCGCCGTCGTCCCTGGCGCCTTCCTCTATGCGGTCGTCGTCCAGCATCCGCCGGAAGGCGGTCACACAGTGGTTGGCCTTGCGGTGTTCGGTACGCAGTTGCGAAAGCCGACCGTCAAAGGCAGCGATCGGCATCAGATAGGCCTGGAACCGCGACTTGCGGTCCTCAAGCGTGCCGCGCCACTCGGTGTCGACGGTTTGCAGCGCCATATCGCAAAGCTCAGCTGATTGGCTTGAAATGCTTCGACAATTTCAACGCCTGGCCCTGGTAGTTGGAGCCGATGCCTTCGCCATAGAGCGTCCTGGGTCGCTCGCTCATGCGCTCGTAGACCAGCCTGCCGATGGTCTGGCCATGGTCCAGGATGAACGGTACGTCGTGCGACCGCACCTCGAGAACCGCGCGTGAACCCTCGCCACCGATGGCGGAATGGCCGAAGCCGGGGTCGAAAAAGCCGGCGTAATGCACGCGGAATTCGCCGACCAGCGGGTCGAAGGGGACCATTTCAGCGGCAAAGTCCGGCGGCACATGCACGGCTTCGTTGGAGACCAGAATGTAGAATTCGTTCGGATCGAGGATCAGCGATGCATCGCCGCGCCGGCGGATCGGCTCCCAGAAATCCAGCGGATCGAGCGCGCCCTTGACGTCCATGTCGATGACGCCGGTGTGTCGTTTGGCGCGGTAGCCGACAAGCTTGTCATCGCCCATGCCGGCGAGATCGATGGAAAGCTGCACGCCGCCGCCGATGCGTGCCGCGCCGCCATCCACAAGCGCCGAAGCCTTGTCGATGCCGGTGAGCTCATCGTCGGAAATCAGGGCATGGCCGCGCCGGAAGCGGATCTGTGACAGGCGTGAGCCGGTGCGCACCAGAACGGGAAACGTCTTGGGGCTGATTTCCGCGTAAAGGGGACCCGTGTAGCCCGGGGCCACGGTGTCGAACTCGCGGCCTTCGTCGGTGATCACGCGGGTGAAGACGTCGAGACGCCCGGTGGAGCTTTTCGGGTTGGTGGTGGCGGAGAGGTCCGGCGGCAGGGCCAGTCCTTCAAGCAGCGGCACGATATAGACGCAGCCGGTTTCCAGCACCGCGCCGCCGCTGAGGTCGACCTCATGCAGCTTCAGGCGCTCGAGCTTGCTCTCGACGGAGTTGCCGGGGCCGGGAAGAAAGCTGGCGCGGACCCGCCAGGCCACCTGGCCCAGCCTGAGATCCAGGCTGGCGGGCTGGATCTGATCCGTGTCGCGCGGACGGTCGGCCGAAATGCCTCCGGTCGCGAAAAGCGCTTCGATGCTGTGCGCCGGAAGTATGCCGATCGGCTCGCCCGTCATGGTCATCCTGTCTTTCGATTGCCTCGCCCCGCCATCCAGGCCCGACGATCGCGCCAAAAGGAGCGAATCCGTCCTGCCATGGACAAGATGCGTCAAGCGGGTAGGCTTGAGCAACTCGTTCGGGTGCGGGCGGGTCCGTCCCACTGCGCGATGATCTAGCCGATCCGCGCATTGACGCCAAGGATCAGTTGCCGTATTCAGACGGGGATCCGTGGTAATTTGGGCCGGCCGGCTTGCAGCCACGTTAAACAACTTGCTAAAAGGCCGGGTGCGAAAAAACCCCGGCCGTCTTGGCCGGGGTTTTTTGTTTTTGGAGCTGACGATGAGCGGAAATCAGGACAGGACTTGGCGCCCGGCAACGACGCTGGTGCACGGCGGGACGACGCGCTCCCCCTTCGGTGAGACGTCCGAAGCCTTGTTCCTGACGCAAGGGTTTGTCTACGACAGCGCGGAAGCGGCGGAGGCCCGCTTCAAGGGTGAGGACGAGGGGTTCGTCTACTCGCGCTATGCCAACCCCACCAATGCGATGTTCGAGGAGCGCATGTGCCAGCTCGACGGTGCCGAGGCGGCGCGCGGTACCGCCAGCGGCATGGCTGCGGTGAACACGGCGCTGATGGCGGCCGTGAAGGCGGGTGACCATGTGGTCGCCGCCAAGGCGCTGTTCGGTTCCTGCCGCTATATCATCGAGACCTTGCTGCCGACGTTCGGCGTCGAGGCGACGCTGGTCGACGGTACCGATCTCGACCAATGGAAGGCCGCCGTCCGGCCGAATACGACGGCCCTGTTTCTGGAATCCCCGACCAATCCGACGCTCGAGATCATCGACATCGCGGCCGTCGCCGACATCGCGCACACTGTTGGCGCGCGGCTCATCGTCGACAACGTCTTCGCAACGCCCATGTGGCAATCGCCGCTCAAGCTGGGCGCGGACGTTGTGATCTACTCCACCACCAAGCATATCGACGGCCAGGGCCGCTGCCTGGGCGGCGTGATCCTTTCCGACGAGGAGTGGATCGAGGAAAAGGTGCATCCCCTGTTCAAGCACACCGGTCCAAGCCTGAGCCCGTTCAACGCCTGGGTGATGCTCAAGGGCCTGGAGACGCTGCCGCTGCGCGTCGAGCGCCAGACGGCGACGGCCGCGAAGATCGCGGATTACCTTGCAGGCCACGCGGGTGTTGCGCGGCTGATCTACCCGGGCCGGGACGATCATCCGCAGGCCGCCGTCGCGCAGAAGCAGATGACGGGTGGTTCGACGCTGATCGCTTTTGAACTTGCCGGCGGCAAGCCCGCGGCCTTCGCGGCGTGCAACGGCGTGGACATCATCAAGATCTCGAACAATCTCGGTGACGCCAAGAGCCTGATCTGCCATCCGGCCACGACCACCCACCAGAGCCTCAAGGAAGAGGCGCGCGCCGAACTTGGGATCTCCGGCGGCATGCTGCGGCTGTCGGTGGGGCTCGAAGATCCGGACGACCTGATCGCCGATCTCGACAAGGCGTTGAGCCAGTCCGCGACCACCCATCGCGGTGCGGCTCTGGAAACCGCCTGATTTTCGGGATCGCGAGAATTGCCGTTGCGCGAGTTTTCCGGCCTGCAATAGATTGATCCTGGGGTTTCGCGCTGAGCGGAGTGCCTAGGATCGATTGCAGGCTGGGAGGATTGCCATGCGGATGTCGCGACTGATTGCGAGTGCGGCCTTGATGGTCGGATTGGGCTGCGGCTCCGCCGCGGCGGCGGGTTGCGGCAATGGACCAGGCGGTTTCAACGCGTGGCTGGGAGATTTCAAACGCCAGGCCGCGGCGCGGGGCATCTCTCAGCGGACCCTCAACACGGCGCTCAAGGGCGTCACCTATGACGCCCGCGTCGTCCGTCTCGACCGGTCGCAGAAGTCCTTCAAGCTGAGCTTCGACCAGTTCTACAAACGCCGCGTCAACAACGCGATGATCAAGCGCGGCCGTTCGTTGATGGCGCGCAACAAGAAGCTGTTTGACAGCATCGAGCGCCGGTACGGCGTTCCTGCCGAGGTCATCGTGGCGATATGGGGCCTGGAGACAGGTTTCGGACGCAACTCCGGCAACATGTCTGCAATGCGCTCGCTGGCGACGCTGGCCTACGACTGCAGACGCTCCGACTTCTTCACCAATGAGCTGATGGCCGCCCTGACGATCGTCGAGCGGCGCGACATGACGCCGGCGACCATGAAGGGTGCGTGGGCGGGTGAACTGGGCCAGACCCAGTTCCTGGCCTCGTCCTATGTGAAATATGCCGTCGATTACGACGGCAATGGTCGCCGCGACCTGATCAACTCGGTGCCGGACGTGCTGGCGTCGACCGCCAACTATCTCAAGCAGTTCGGCTGGCGGCGCGGGAGTTCCTGGGAGCCCGGTTCGGCCAACTACAACGTGCTGTTCAAATGGAACCGCGCCAAGGTCTACGTACAGACGATCTCGGTGATGGCATCCAAGCTGCGCGGGTGAGGGACGTCACCGCCGGGTCAGGATGTAGGCGACGTTGATCACGCGCGCGGCGGCGCTGAGAAAACACAGGCCCGCGAAAGCCCAGGCAATCGTGGCGAACGATGCGGGCCACAGGCACATCAGGACAAAGGCGGCGATGGTCTCCGTTCCCTCCGCCAGGCCGCCAAGATAGTAGAGTGACTTGATGCCCTGCGCGGATGTTTGCATACCGCGCTTCTCGGCCATCACCGCAAAGGCCAGGAACGTCGAACCGCTGGCATAGAAGCTGGCCAGCAGAACAGCGCCTGCCAGTGCATTGGCCTGCGGGTCATGGATCACGAAGGCGAGCGGCACCGCTCCGTAGAAGAAGAAATCGAACGTGATATCCAGAAAGCCGCCCAGATCGGTGGGTTCGCTGGCGCGCGCCACCGCGCCGTCCAGCCCGTCGGCGAGCCGGCTCAGGGCGATCAGCGCAAGGCCTGCGAGCATGTGGCCCATCGCGATCGCCACTGCCGCACCCAGGCCGAGGATCAGCCCGGCCGCAGTCACCGAATTGGCGCCGATACCAAGGGTTGCGAGGCCGCGTCCCGCGGCGTTTAGCGGCGGATCGATCAGTTTGCGCGCGTGACTGTCGAACATGGCGGGCTGTCTTTGGTGCGACGTGTGGGTTTGGCTGCGGTATCGAATGTCCGCACACTCGCCCGATCGCGGTTCTCCGGTCAATGCGCTGACGAGGTTGTGATTGACGCCGGCGCGGCGGCGGGGTAGTGCGGCGGTCGGTGCGACGGGCGTATTGCAGCGCAGCGCGACCGTTTCGCACGACGGCTCGGAGCCTTTTGGGGCTCGACGGCGGTGGCCGGCGGTGTCCGGCCGACAGGAAGTTCAGGACAGGTGCATGTACCGATCGCTTACACGCGGGATTCAGGTCACCGTGGAACCAACGTATCTGGAAGACGAATCCGCTCCCGCGGAGAACCATTATTTCTGGGCGTATACGGTCGAGATCGTCAATCAGGGCACCCAGGTGGTGCAACTGCGCGCGCGGCACTGGAAGATCACGGATGCGCTGGGGCGTGTCGAGGAAGTGCGCGGCGCGGGCGTTGTTGGCGAGGAACCGCGGCTGGAGCCCGGCGAACGCTTCGAATACACCTCGGGCTGTCCGCTGGCCACCGCGTCAGGATTCATGATCGGCACCTATCAGATGGAAGGTCCGGACGGCGAGTCCTTCTCGGTCGATATTCCCGCCTTCTCCCTCGACCTGCCCGATGCGCCGCGAATCTTGAACTGACGCCCTGCCGACGCTCTCGCGCTGCCTCCGGTCCCCGGTGTGGCAGTGTTCTCGTCGCGGAGTGATTGACGCAGGGGGCGTCCCGGTTGAAAGTCGCGGCCGCACGCATGGTCGTGCGGAACACCCGATTCGAGAGGCGTCGTATTGTTCGATTTCAGGCCGATCCTGCTGGTGATCGGCGTTCTGCTGGCCACGCTCGGCTGCGCCATGATGGTGCCGGCGATCGTCGATCTGGCCGCTGCCAACGATGACTGGCGCATTTTCGCGGCATCGTCGCTTCTGACGCTGATGGTCGGTGGCAGCCTCTGGGCGGGATCGCGCGGCGCACCGGCGGAGCTGACACTGCGCCAGGCCTTCGTCATGACGGCTTTCGTCTGGGTGGCCCTGTCCGCATTCGGCGCCTTGCCGCTGCTGTGGTCCGGTATCGTGCCGAGCTATACGGATGCCTTCTTCGAGGCGATGTCCGGACTGACGACGACCGGTGCGACGGTGATTGTCGGGCTCGATAATGCGCCGCCGGGGGTGCTGCTCTGGCGCGCCATCCTGCAGTGGCTGGGCGGCCTCGGAATCATCGTCATGGCGATTTCCGTGCTGCCGATGCTGCGGGTCGGCGGCATGCAGCTGTTCAAGGCGGAGGCGTTCGATGCGCCGGAAAAGATCCTGCCGCGCGCGACCCAGATATCGGGCATCATGACGCTGATCTTCATCGCGCTGACCGCCATCTGCGCGGCGCTGTACTACGTCGCCGGAATGGGTCTTAACGACGCCATCATGCACGCGATGACGACGGTCGCCACGGGCGGTTTCTCCTCGAAGGACGCCTCGATCGGGCACTTCGACAGCGCCTTCATCGACTGGATCGCCATCGTCTTTATGTGCTTCGGCTCACTTCCGTTCATGCTCTACATCAAGACGCTGCAGGGGGAACCGGGGGCGCTGTACCGGGACTCGCAGGTTCGCATGTTCTTCATCCTGCTGGCGGGGTTCATCGTCACGATCTGGTTGTTCGAGGACTTTACCGGCGTGCATGACGGGCTCGACGGCCTGCGCTATGCAGCCTTCAACGTGGTCTCGGTGATGACCGGGACCGGATACGCCAATGCCGATTACAATGCCTGGGGGCCATTTTCGGCCGGGCTGTTTTTCGTGCTGATGTTCATCGGCGGCTGCGCCGGATCCACGTCGTGCGGGCTCAAGGTGTTTCGCATTCAGGTGGTGTTTGCGAACCTGGCGCAGCACATCAATCGCACGATCTATCCCAACGGCGTCTTCGTGCCGCGGTTCAACGGCCGGCGGCTGGGCGACAACGTCATCGCCGCCGTCCAGAGTTTCGTGTTTCTCTATATTTTCTGCTTTGCCGTGCTCGCGATCGGCCTCAACCTGACGGGCCTGGATGACCTGACGGCGATCTCGGGCGCCGCGACCGCGATCTCGAACGTCGGGCCCGGTCTTGGCGAGATCATCGGCCCGGCCGGCAACTTCCAGCCGCTGAACGACACTGCCAAATGGCTGCTGTCGTTCGGCATGTTGCTGGGACGGCTGGAACTGTTCACCGTGCTGGTGCTGTTCATTCCGAAATTCTGGCGGATCTGACCGGAGGCTACACGACCCGGTGGCGCACCCGCGCGCTGTGCTCGATGGCGGCAACCGCGAGCTTGTCGAGGTCGAGCTTGTCGCGCAGCAACTGCAGGAAGCGCAACTCCTCCTGCTCCACGTGCAGATCGGCCGCGGCGACTTCAACGGCCAGCGCATAGGCGGTTTCGTAGAGTTTCGGGGGCAGCGAGTTGGCAATGAGGTCCAGCACGGCGTCCAGCCCGTCGGCGCTCTGCAGCATGTCGCCACAGTTTTCCGCCGTTTCGACGAGCGCCTCGCTCTCGAAATCCCGGAACACCGGCAAGGTCTGCACCAGATCGCCGATCGTCAGCAGTTCGGAATCCGTCATCGTCCGGTCGGCCGCGGAGATCGTCACCATGGTGTAGATCAAGGCTTGGTGATGCGAAATTTTATCGGTCATGAGCGTGTGCTTCTCGTGCGTGGGTGTAACGACGTTGCGAAACGTAGGGTCTTGCCTGCCGTACCGCAAGCAGTTGAGGCTATGGCGGGCGGGGTGCTGCCGGCGCACACAGCCAATTGACGCTCGGCCCGGTGATAACTAGTGTCCGCCGGCGCGCAGCAAGCGCGCTTATCCCTTATTCGGACCAACATATCATGACCGTGCAATCTCTGCCGCCGCTCGACCTGTCGCCTGAACTCCTCGAAGCGGCCAAGGCATCCAAGGCCTGGCCGTTCGAAGAGGCGCGCAAACTGGTCAAACGGGTGGAGAAACGCGGCGACGGCAAGACGGTGCTGTTCGAGACGGGCTACGGCCCCTCGGGCCTGCCGCATATCGGAACCTTTGGTGAAGTGGCCCGCACCACCATGGTTCGGCATGCCTTCCGGGTGCTGACCGAAGACAAGATCCCGACGCGGCTGCTGTGCTTTTCCGACGACATGGACGGCATGCGCAAGATCCCCGACAACGTGCCGGACAAGAGCTTTCTCGAGCCGCACCTCCACAAGCCGTTGAGTTCCGTGCCGAACCCGTTCGGCGGCGATTACGCCAGCTTCGGCGCGCACAACAACGCCATGCTGCGGCGCTTCCTGGATACCTTCGGCTTCGATTACGAGTTCGCCAGTGCGACCGAGTACTACAAGGCGGGCAAGTTCGATGCGATTCTGCTCAAGGCAGCTGAAAAGTATCAGGACATCATGGATGTGATGCTGCCGACGCTGGGCGCCGAGCGCCAGGCGACGTACAGCCCGTTCCTGCCAATTTCGCCGACCTCGGGCCGTGTGCTCTACGTGCCGATGAAAGACGTCAATGCCAAGGATGGCACCGTCACGTTCGAGGGGGAGGATGGAGAGGATCTGACGCTTCCCGTGACCGGCGGTAATGTGAAGCTGCAGTGGAAGCCGGATTTTGGCGCGCGCTGGGCAGCGCTTGACGTCGATTTCGAGATGTTCGGCAAGGATCATCTTGCGAATGCACCGATCTATGACCGGATCTGCCGAATCCTGGGGGGCAAGGCGCCCGACCATTTCGTCTATGAACTGTTTCTGGATGAAAACGGCGAGAAGATCTCCAAGTCCAAGGGCAACGGCCTGACGATCGACGAATGGCTCACATATGCCTCGCCGGAGAGCCTGTCGCTGTACATGTTCCACAAGCCCAAGAGTGCCAAGAAGCTGTACTTCGACGTGATCCCGAAGGCTGTCGACGAGTATTTCTCGTTCTTGCAGAAATACGACACGCTCCCCATGCAGCAGAAGCTCGGCAATCCGGTATGGCACATCCATTCCGGCGCCATTCCGAAGGTCGACATGCCGGTGCCCTTCGCGATGCTGCTCAATCTCGTGTCTGCGACAAACGCGCACGACAAGGCGACGCTGTGGTCGTTCATCGGCCGCTATGCGGCCGGAGCGACGCCGGAGAGCCATCCCGAGCTCGATCAACTGGTCGGCTACGCGATCCGCTACTATGAGGATCTCGTCAAGCCGACGCGCGTGTTCCGCGCGCCCGACGAGGTCGAGACCGCCATGCTCAAGTCGCTGGATGCGGCGCTGGCGTCCCTGCCGGAGGGCGTCTCGGGTGCGGATATCCAGAACGCGCTCTACGATGTCGGCCGTGAGATCGAGCGTTACCAGAATACCGACAAGCTGGGCCCTGACGGGCGCCCGGGTGTGGCGCTGAGTTTCTTCGCCACGCTCTACCAGTTGCTGTTGGGCCAGGAGAAGGGGCCGCGCTTCGGCTCGTTCGTGGCGCTTTACGGCATCGATGAAACGCGCGGCCTGATCGCCAAGGCGCTGGCGGGCGAACTCGGCAAGTAGGCGCAGCGCCGCAGAGGGCAATGGACGGACCGGGGTGAAGGAGCATGGCACGACTGGCAGCGCTTTTGTCCTGGTTCGCCTTTCCCATCTATGCGGTGCAAGGTGTCGGCGTGCGGCTGCGGACCCCTCGGCTGACACCAGCTCCGGGCAATCCCGAGGCGGCGCTTGACGGCATTGCGCCGGAGATCCGGTTGCTGGTGCTGGGGGAATCTTCTGCTGCAGGCGTTGGCCTCGACACGCTGGATCATGGCCTTGCCGCGTGCCTTGCCCGGGAGTTTCAGGCCATCACCGGACGCGCGGTGCGCTATCGCGCCGCGGGGTTCAACAGCGCCACCGCCGCGCAGCTGCGCGATCACGCGGTGCCCAATCTCGCGCGGGACGACTGGACGCATATCGTGCTCACGGTCGGCGTCAACGACACCAAGAACTTCAACACCGGCGCACACTGGAAGAAGGGCTTCGGCGGACTGCTGTACGCGTTGAAGGCGCGTTTCCCGCATGCCGCGATCCATTGGTCGGAGGTGTTGCCGATGACCGAAGTACCCGCCATGCCGCGGCCGCTGGGCGATATCCTGGAAATCCGGGCGCGGATGATCAACCGTATCGGCGGACGGCTCTGCGCGGAACGAGGCGCGCAGGTGGTGCCGCGCATGGTCGGTCTGCACCGCGACGGTTTCTGTTCCGACGGCTTCCATGCATCGCATGCCGGGAACGAGGGCTGGGCCGCACATATTGCCGGAACTGTCTTCCCCAAGAACTACTGAACCGCCGCCGCAGTGTCAGCAGGTTACGGCAATTTTCGCCCTCAACGGCAATGAAGCATCCGTAATGCGGTGCAGGAAAGGCAGGCGGCGCTGCCTATTGCCCGGGCGTCCGGATAGGTGCCCGTGGTGCGGCGGGCAGGCGCAGGGCAGGCAGGGTTGCACCGGATTGCACCGAACCGGCCGGGTTGGCGTCAAACGTGACGGTATCATCCGCGTTTGGGTCAATCTGTGGCGGTGCGCCCCATTGGGACGGCGGCAGGCCCGGAATGGGCAGTTGCACGACCGGGCTGGTGGTCCCCTGTTCGCCGTCATCGATGTCGAACGGGGATGCCGTGATCTCCGGAACGGTGAGGTCCAGGCCGCCGAGGATCTCCGGCTGTGCATCGGGCAGGGCGGGAGCCGGTGCCGCTACCAGTGACGGGGTGCGCCATTGCCCGCGTCCGGTGTCGCGCGCGGATGCTGCAAGCTTCAGATCCGCCTCGTCGGCATCCTCCATGGGGGCCGCCCATCCCTGTTCGAGCAGCCAGTCGGAAATGTCGCGTTTGACGATGCGGCAGCGTGCCACCACGCGCGTGCCTTCCAGTGCGCCGCCATCTTCGCGTTCGCAGACCACCGCGCGGCCGCGGATCAGCCTGCGCAATGCCGTCCGGGCATGACGGCCGCACGGCCAGCCCTTGCCATTTCCACACCATGCGTCGAGCGCCAGAGGCCTTACACCGGCAAGATGAATTGACATGGTGTCGTGCTGCAAGGTGCCGCCGTCGATCACGCTGACCGGACGAAGCCTCATGCTTTTGGGCGGCGGCGGGCGTTTGGGGCGTTCGGGCTTGGCATCCTCGACGCGTACCAGTTGGCCGGTCACCGGTGG
>JBFHII010000051.1:0-10534 GCA_041596535.1 Breoghania sp.
CCATCAGTGCTCTTGATCATGATTGCGGCGGAACCGAGTGCCAGCAGTATGGCAAACAGCAATTCAGCGGTACGAACAGTCATCCGGTTGATCCTCAACACGCATTAGCCAGGAACGCGTCTCACACGACACCGCTCTCCCGTACAGCGACGGCTGCAACGGCGTTTTTCAGGACGGTGTCTGATGAAAACTTTCGCTCGAAGTCCGGGTGGCGCCAGGCAGGACCGCAATCCCGCCTGGCCACATCTCGCGGCCGAACGATCGGCCAGCCGGTTGGTCGCCCAGCCGTGCTGGCCGACGCTGTGGCTTACTGGCCGGTGATGGCGTCAGCGCCCACCGATTTGATCAGCGCCTCGTGACGAGCAAGCTGCGCCTTGTGGAACGCGCCGAGATCGTCGCCGGCAACCCACTCGGTGCAATCAAGACCGTCCTCGACGCAGAACTTCTGCCATTCGTCGGACGTGTAGAGCTTGTGGAACAGGTCGATGTACCACTGGCGAGCCTCGGCCGACATGCCCGGGGGGCCATTGATCGAACGCTGCATGTAGTACTCGATGTCGTAGCCGAGTTCCTTGGCCGTCGGCACGTCCGGATAGGCTTCCATGCGCTCATCCGTGAACTGAACGATCGGCTTGCTCTGACCAGCGCGATAGAACTCGCCCTGCTCGGCCGGGTTGTTGACGGTCGAGTCGATGTGATTGCCGACCAGGTTCTTGGCAACGGTGCCGCCGCCCGGGAACGGAATGTAGGTCACATCGTACTTGAACTCGTTCTCCATCATCGCGGTGAGGATGGAATCTTCCTGGCCGGAGCCGGTTCCGCCGACCTTCCAGTCCTTGCCGGCTGCCTTGACGGCGGCGACATAACTGTCGAGATCGGTGATGTCCTTGCGGTCGGAATTGACCCACAGAAGGAACGTGTCGAGTGCCATGCGGCCGATCGGGGTGAACGACAGAGGATCGACACCCAGGTTCTCCTGGATGATCGGCGTGGTGTAGAAGCTGTTCAGCGTGACCAGCAGCGTGTGGTCGTCACCCGCCTTGTCCTGCAAATAGCGCAGCGCTTCGGCGCCGGACCCGCCAGGCTTGTTGATCGGAATGAACGGGCGCGGAGACAGCTCTTTCTTTTCGATCAAGCCCTGCAGCAAACGCGCAATCTGATCTGCACCACCGCCGGTGCCGGCCATGATGATGAACTCGACCGGCTTGCGCGGCGCCCATTCGGCCATGGCGCTCTGCGGCGCCATTGCGGTTGCTGTCATGCCGAGGCCGACAGCGGCCGATATTCCCAAGATAGATAGTCGTGCAGATTTCATGACATTCCTCCCAAAGTGGTATGCATTACACGCACTTACCAATGCATAGGCAGTTCCCTCCAGAACCCGTTGCATTGATCCTCTTATTTCCGATCCTCATCGCGCCTATTTCCCGGCACTTCACGAGTGATCGAAATTATTATTGGTCTCTGGCATACCACCAAATTTCATCTGAGGCAATGTGGCGCACCCAGAATTAGATAATCTCTTATTGAAACCCTCCGGCCCGTTGTTTCAATAGACATAATAAACACTCTGGCATATGGTATACCAGAAAAAAACCGGCGCAAGTGCCATGAAAAACCCGGTTGGCAGGACCCAGGCTTCTGACCTCGATCTAGACGTCGGCGACCCAGGAGGCTCAACCAACAAATTGACTCTAGGGACAAAGCCATTCTTGCATGATGGTTACCGCAATTAGTCTTTCTGCCTTTGCTGCACTGCGGCAAATACTGAAGGCACGTCACGCTGAACAAAAAGAATGAACCATTGGAGGAGCTTGGCCGATGAACCTGCATGAGTATCAGGCGAAGGAAATCCTTTCGCACTATGCGATCGCCATTCCGAAGGGGCGCATGGCCGACACCGCCGACGAGGCTGGTGCGGTCGCGCGGGAAATCGCGTCGAAAAAATTCGCCGTCAAGGCACAGGTACACACCGGTGGCCGCGGAAAGGCAGGCGGCGTGCGCATTGTCGCGACCTCCGAGAGCGCCAGGGATGCGGCGCGCGCCATGCTCGGAAGCGTGCTGGTAACCGAACAATCCGGCCCCAAGGGCAGCCTGGTTTCCCAGGTTTACGTGGAGGCCGGCGAGGACGTCTCGCAGGCGCTCTATGTTGCAGTGCTCATCGACCAGAAGGCCGGGCAGATGGCGCTCGTAGGCTCTCGCGACGGCGGCGAAGATTTCGAGGAACTGGCGGCGCGCAATCCGGAGATCATGCACATCCTGCCGCTTGACGCCGCCTCCCCTCCCGATCTCAAGTCACTGACGGATTTCGCCGAGACGCTCGGGCTTACCGGCGCCTTGGCGAAGCCCGCAGCCGATCTCTTCGGCGCGCTTGCCAAGGCGTTTGTCGATCTGGATGCGAGCCTCATCGAGATCAACCCGCTGGCGGTCACCGCGGACGGCCGCCTTGTCGCCCTCGACGTCAAGATGGTGCTCGACGACAACGCGCTCAGCCGCCACCCGGAACTCGCGGTCCTGCGCGATCAGGACGACCTCGACCCCGTCGAACTGGAGGCCCAGCGCCACGAGGTCAACTTCGTGCGCATGGACGGCAACATCGGCGTGGCGGTCAACGGCGCGGGCCTGGCGCTTGCCACCAACGACATGCTGGTGGAAGCCGGCGGCCATCCCGCCAACTTCATGGACATCCGCACCACCGCCACAAGCCTGCAGATCTCGCGCGGTTTCGATCTCGTGCTGGAGACACCGGGACTGAAGGTGCTGCTGGTCAACATCCACGGCGGCGGCATGACCCCCTGCGATACGGTGGCCGAGGGTCTGGGCATCTCCCTCCGCCGCACCGGCGCCAAGCTGCCGATCGTCCTGCGGCTGGCGGGAAACAACGCGGATTTCGCGCGCCGGTTCCTGAAGAACTGCGGCGTTGCGTTCCACGATGCGCAAGACATGAACGACGCGGTGGCAACCGCCGTCGCCCTCGCCGGGGGCAGCAAGGGAGGGGCAGCGAAATGAGCATTCTGATCGACAGCGGCACCAAGGTTATCTGCCAGGGAATCACCGGTCACGCCGCAACCTTCCACATGGCGCGCGCCATCGCCTATGGCACGGATCTTGTCGGCGGCGTGCGCCCCGGCAAGGGCGGCATGGTGCATCTCGACGTGCCGGTCTTCGACACGGTGCAGGCCGCCAGGGACGAGACCGGCGCCAACGCCAGCATCGTCTTTGTGCCCGCGGCCCAGGCCGCGGACGCGATGATTGAGGCCATCGAGGCGGAAATCCCGCTCGTCGTCTGCGTGACCGAGCGAATTCCCGTGCTCGACATGGTCCGCGTCCGCCACGCATTGCAGGGATCGCAAACCAGGCTGGTCGGGCCAAACTCGCAAGGGATCCTCACCCCCGGCCAATGCAAGCTTGGCGTCATGGCGACGGTTAACGAACGTCCGGGGCACATCGGCATCGTCTCGCGCTCCGCGTCGCTGACCAGCGAGATCGTGTCGCTGACGAGCGCTGCCGGGTTCGGTCAGTCGACCACCGTCGGCATCGGCGGCGATCCCGTGCACGGCATGGGCTATGTCGATTGCCTCAAACTGTTCTTCGCGGATCCGGAGACCCATGCGGTGGTGCTGGTCGGCGAGATTGGCGGCGTCGAGGAAGAACAGGCGGCGGAGTTTCTCAAGACCGCGGGAGACGCCAAGCCGGTGTTCGCGATGGTCGTCGGACGGCATGCGCCGGAAACCCGGCGCATGGGGCATGCCGGCACCTTGCGGGCATTGGGCGGAGGCAGCGCGGCCTCCAAGCTGGACGCCCTGCGCGGCGCCGGCGTCCATATCATCGACAACCCGGCATTGGTGGGACCCGGCCTGAAGGCAGTCCTGTGACGCAAAGGCCGCAAGGGATGCGGCAGGGTCGCCTCTGCCGCATTCCGCCTTGCTGCCCATACCGAACCTGACGGCAGCTGCCGCCCGTGACGCCGACGCGCCGTGTCCCGGCACGCCACACGGCACTACAGAACCGGCCGGAATCAGAACCGAGAGAGGCACGGCGGCGACCCGTGCCAGTGACGGGAGCGAGACACATGAAGATCTGTATCTATGGCGCAGGGGCCATCGGCGGTTACCTGGGGCTGATGCTGGCCAAGGGCGGCGCGGATGTGTCTCTGATCGCGCGTGGCGCGCATCTTTCCGCCATCAGGAACAAAGGCCTCACGGTCCGGTTCAAGGACGGCAGCGAGGAGCACGCGATGCTCAACGCCACCGACGATCCCGCCAGCCTCGGCCCGCAGGACACGGTCGTGATCGCTTTGAAGGCGCATCAGGCCTGGGAAGTCGCCGAGCAGATGACGCCGCTTCTCGGCCCGGACACCGCGGTGGTCACCGCTCAGAACGGCGTGCCGTGGTGGTACTTTCACGGTTTCGAGGGCCAATACAAGGATCTGCGAATCGAAAGCGTCGATCCCGGCAACCGGCAGTGGAACGCCATCGGCCCCGAGCGCGTCATCGGCTGCACGGTCTATCCGGCGGCCGAGATCACCGAACCCGGCGTGATCAAGCACATCTATGGCGACAAGTTCGGCCTTGGCGAGCCGACGCGCGTCGAGACCGACCGCGTCAAGGCCCTGTCCGCCGTCATGGAAGCCGGCGGGCTGAAGGCTCCGATCAATCCCGAGATTCGCAACGACATCTGGCTGAAGCTGTGGGGCAACCTGTGCTTCAACCCGATCTCCGCCCTCACCCACGCGACTCTCGACGTGGTGGCCACCGATCCCGGCACGCGCGCTGTCGCCCACGCCATGATGAGCGAGGCGGAAAAGATCGCGCGGCGTATCGGCGTGCACTTCCGAGTCGACATCGAACGCCGAATCAATGGTGCCGCCCGGGTCGGCGCACACCGCACCTCCATGCTCCAGGATCTGGAAAAGGGCCGCCAGCTGGAAATCGACGCGCTGCTGACCGCGGTCCAGGAAATGGGGCGGCTCGTGGACGTCAACACGCCCTACATCGATACGGTGCTGGCGCTGGTGCAGCAGATGGGGCGGGTCGCCGGCGTCTACCCGACTTTCCCCGAACCGGATCTATGGTGCGACCCGACGGAAGCCGCGGCCGATTGATCAGGCGCCGGCAGAAACCCCGGATCGTCTCCCCGCGCGGCGGCCTGCCGGCCGGGAGGCGGTCCCGCTATTCCAGATAGGGACGCTCGGCGAGCCCGCAGTAGCCATGCTGCTCAAGCGACTGATCCCCGCCCTTCACATGGGAATAATGCAGCTCGCGCCACGCCATGCATTCACCGGCGATGCAATGATAGGGGTGCGGGGCATTTTTGAAGCCATCGGTCTTTTCGTTGTACAGGCGGTTGCTTCCGGAAATCCGCACGAAGGGGCACCACTTCTCGCGGGCGGCAATTTCTGTAGTCAGCATTTCAGGTCCTCCAGTTCGCTCACGCGAAGACTAGCCCGGAGGCCTAAAGGACCGATAAACATCATCAACGATGAGATTTACAGGAACGCGCGCACCCGGCATCGCGCGCGGCAATCAGCACGAACAGACCGGGGGACTGAGGAGACAGGCGGCAAATGGCTGGACCGCGATGCCCGCGCCGTCTATCCATGACCTCTCGTCAATACCGCCGCAAACAGCCAGAACCGGATCCGATCCTTGACCAAGATCATCATGGTCTTCTTCGCGCTCGTCGCGTGCATCCAGATCATCAAGCCGCTGGGCTGGCCGGGGCTGGAGCACCGTCGCGACGCGTGGAAGCTGGCTTTGGCCGGTTTTCTCGTGATGGTGGCACTGATTGCGATAACGACGCTGCTCTGAAGCGCAACCCGGCGATCAGAACAGCGCCCTGCGAATCAGGTTGAGCCCCATCGCCAGGAAGATCAGCAGCACGGCGGTGCGAAAGCGGTTGTCGTTGAGCCTGCGACGCAGGAACTCGCCAATCGTGAATCCCAGGAGCGTCGGCACGACCATCGCCAGGGAGATCAGCGCATTGGGGCCGGTGAGCAGCCCGGACTGCCAGAATCCGAGACCCAGCGGCAGGCTGCCGAGAAAGATCAGCACGCCCGAGGCGCGCACGAATTCGTCCTTGTCGACGCGCCGGGCGATGAAATAGATCACCATCGGCGGCGCCCAGATCGCCGTGAAGCCGCCCATGATGCCGGCCAGCACGCCCGCAACGGTCTGCGCGATCCGGTCGAACCGGTCCGGAATGAACGGCGGCATGACGGCCAGGCTGGTGACGGCAAAGATCACGATCACGCCGCCCAGGACGGTGATCAGCGTATCGGTGCTGATGGCGGCGGTCACAAACGTGCTCAGCCACAGGGCAAGCATCGAGATGACGGCGAAGATCCAGTAACGCTTGAAGGTGGCAAGCATGCCCCCCGCGCGATAGGCCTGCCAGGCGTTGCCCGTCATGATCGGGAACACCACCAGCGCCAGCGCCAGATGCGGATCGACAAATTGCGCCAGAATGCCAACAGCGGCCGTGGGCAACCCTATGCCGACGGTGCCCTTGATCGTCCCCGCGAGGACGAACACGGCCGCGGCCAGAAAAATGAGATCGTCGATGAGTCGGCCCTCCCCCAAGCGCCAATGACCGCGGACATGCCGGAATCAAACAGCAATCACTGCTGATCCTCGTCCTCGATCGGATCGTACTCGCTGGCGTCGAAGCCGAGCAGGTTCCACGACTGCTGCATGTGCGGCGGCAGCGGCGCCGTGACATCGAGCTTGCCACCACCGGGATGCGGAATCACGATGCGTCGCGCCAGCAGGTGCAGCTTTTTCTGCATGCCGCCCGGGAATTCCCAGTTCTCGATGTTAAAATACTTCGGATCGCCGATGATCGGATGGCCGATATGCGCCGCATGGAGGCGCAACTGGTGGGTTCGTCCGGTCACCGGCTTCAGCGACAGCCAGGCGAGATTCTGCCCCGCGTGATCCACCACCGCGTAGTAACTCATCGAATGCTGCGCATCGTCGTCGCCATGCTTGACGACGGCCATTTTCTCCGCGCCCTCGTCGCGCGCCAGAAAGGTGGAGATCTTGCCCTGGTGCGGCTTCGGCACACCCTTGACCAGCGCCCAGTAGATCTTGCGCGCCGAGCGCGCCCGGAAGGCCTTGGTCAGGGCCTGCGCGGACTTGCGCGTCTTGGCCACGACGAGACAGCCGGCGGTGTCCTTGTCGATGCGATGCACGAGCCGCGGCTTGTCGCCGGACTTGTCGCGGAACGCCTCCAGCATGCCGTCGATATGGCGTTTGGTGCCGGAGCCTCCCTGCACCGCGAGTCCCGCGGGCTTGTTGAGCACCATCAGGCTCTTGTCCTGGAACAGGATCATCGCCTCGATGGCCTCGCGGTCGTCGGAGCTGACCTTGCGCGGCGCGGGGTTCTTCTCGCGGGCGGCATCCACACCGATCGGCGGGATTCGGACCTTCTGGCCCACTGCCACCCGCGTGTCGGTCTTCACGCGACCGCCATCGACGCGCACCTGGCCGGTGCGCAGCAGTTTCTGAAGCTGACCGAAGCCAAGGCCGGGATAGTGGCTCTTGAACCAGCGGTCGAGGCGCATTCCGGCCTCGTCGGACGTGACGGTGCGGGTGTCGATACCGCTCATGGGTCTGTCGCTTTACTGGAGAACATTTGCGCGCCTTATACCCGAGGCGCGCCGCAACGCCAATCACTCATCCGACCTGCAACGTCGCCCCGGCGTGCCGGCTCAAGCCGGGACGAAGGTCAGGGCCACCCCATTGATACAGTGGCGCTTGCCGGTCGGCGGCGGACCGTCGTCGAAAATATGGCCCAGATGACCGCCGCAGCGGCGGCAATGCACCTCGGTGCGCGGCAGCAACAGGGAATAATCCTGCCGGGTGGCTACCGCATTGTCCAACGGCGCGTAAAAGCTCGGCCAGCCGGTGCGGCTGTCAAACTTGGTTTCCGACGCATACAGCGGCAGGTCACAACCAGCGCAGTGAAACACGCCTTGGCGCTTCTCATCGTTCAGCGGGCTCGTGAAGGGGCGCTCGGTGGCTTCCTCGCGCAACACCGCATATTGGGCATCGCTCAGCATCGCGCGCCATTCGGCATCGGTGCGGGTGACCTCGAAGCCCTCCCCGCCCTTGGCTTCGGCACGGTAGCGGACCGCGCCGCCGATCGTCGCCAGCGCCACAAAGGCGCCTCCGCCGAGCAGCATCGTGCGTCTGCTGATCATCGTTTTCGCTCCCCTCTCAACCGGGCCTCGCGCAGCATTGTCGTGCGCTCACTGCAACATTTAGGGGGCGCCAGCCGCTGTCGCAGCCCCGATCACGCCGAAATGAATGCAATGGCCCTAGCCGGCGACGATTCTCACCGCCGACAGCCCGGCGAAAATCGCGGTCAGCGACAGAAGCACCGACGCCAGCGCATAGGCACCGGCCAGTCCCATATCGCCACGTTCCCACATCACCGCGAAATCGAGCGAGAATGCGGAGAACGTCGTGAATCCGCCCAGCAGCCCGGTGGCCAGCAGATAGCGCACGTCCTGCGCCGCTCCGCCGAGAAGGTCGGAGTAACGCGCCAGCCAGGCGATGAACAGGCCCATGGCGAAGGAACCCACCACATTGACGGTCATCGTGCCCCAGGGAAAACCGGGGCCGATCAGCCGCAGCGTCGCGAGCGAAACCAGGTGGCGCAGACTCGCGCCGATGCCGCCGCCCAGCGCGACCAGAAGCAAATGTTTCATAATGTATCGGATCTTGTTGTTGCGCTGCGCCCGGTTCCCCGCAGCGCGCCGATGAAAGCATCTCGCACCACGGGTGCTCGCCCAGAGCTAAAGCTGTGCATCCGCATCCGCCTGGACGCCCGTTGCTCCGCCGACACCCGGCTTGTCCTTGCCGAGCATCTCGAATTTCTTCACGGTCGTATCATATTTCGGGTCGATCGTGCCCATCAGGCGATCCCAGAACGAGAAGAAATTCGCGTAATTGGTGCGAAAATGCGCGTGGTGCTGATCGTGGAAGGTCACGCAGACCATCGGCGAAGGCATGCGGCTCATGGGAGACGCCCAGAACTCGAACCCCGAATGGCCAATGGTGCCGTTGAAATGGTCCCAGACCCGGTGCGCGACCAGCACGACGGCCGGAATGGGCACGAAGAACAGCACCCACAGATAATAGCTCTGCATCACGAAGGCATCGACGAGATCGTCGTTGTAGGTGCTCCACACCGTCGGCGCCACCGAACGATGGTGCTCGGCGTGAAAGCGGTACATCGCCTTCGTGTGCATGAAACGGTGCGCCCAGTAGAACCAGGTGTCGTAGGCGATCAGCGAAAAGACGGCCATCAGCGGCACCGACCACCACGACAGCTCGAGCGGCGCCACCAGCGTCCAGCCCTGCGCCTGGGCGAACAGGCCGAATGCCAGGCAGAATGCGGTCACGGTCAGCGACAAGACGCTCTGGCGGATTTCCCGCCACATGCGCTTTTCGCCGCGCCGGTGCTGCTGGATACGCCGCTCCGGATGGCGGTTCTGGATCTGCACCAGAACCCATCCGGTGGCGAAATACAGGAAGACGTTCACCGCGTAGACGGCGGCATAATACGGCAGGAAGGCCAGCAGCAGATCCATTGCATCAGACATCATTTGGATACCGTCTCCGTCCACTCCACACCGTCACGTTTCAAACCCGCCCCTCACCAGCCGCCTTGTCGGCCGCGCCGGAGACGTCCGTCGCCGCATCGGGGCCCCGTTCCAGTTCGGAAACCATCGCGTCGTAACGCGGATCCACGGTGCCCATCATCCGATCCCACAGCGAGAAGAAGTTTCCGTAATTGTAGCGGAAACCGGAATGATGCAGGTCATGAAACGACGTGCAGATGAACGGCGACGGCCAGCGCGCCGATTTCGACGCGAAATACTCGAAGCCCGAGTGCCCGATCATACCTGAAACCTGGTCGAACAGACGATGCGCGAACAGCGCCAGCGGCGGGATCGGCAGCACGAACCAGACCACGAGATAGTAGCCGTGCTCGATCAGCGTATCGACAGTCGTGGAACTGTCGTTGCTCCACACCGTCGGCGCCACGGACTTGTGATGCGGCGCGTGAAAACGATACAGCGCCGGCAGGTGCAGCAGCCGGTGCCCCCAGTAGAACCAGCCGTCGTGCAGCACCACCGACACGGCGAACATCAGGCTCACGGACCACCAGCTTGTCTCCAGCGGCGCGATGGTCCAGCCGCGGCTCTGCGCGAAATAACCCGCCGAGAGCAACAGCGACGACACCGCGAGCGCGGACACCGAGGAGCGGATTTCGATCCACATGCGCTTGCCGCCATCGCGGCCTTTCTGGATCTTGCGCTCGGGATGACGCGCGTTGATGACGCTCAGGCTCAACCCGGTCGCAAAGTACACCGCCAGCATCGCGCCGTAGACGGCGGCGAAGACCAGACCGTAGTCTCCCAGGTCCCCAAGGGTCGGCCCATCAGTCGGCATCACGTACTCCCCTCACTCGGCCATCGCGGATATGCCGCAAGGACACTCGGCACTGGCACTCGGCACTGGCA
>JBFHII010000052.1:0-10528 GCA_041596535.1 Breoghania sp.
GAACTGGCGAACGCCATGGAAGAAGCCTCCAACGCGCTCGACTTCGAGACGGCCGCGGTCTACCGCGATCGGCTGGCGGGCCTGTCGCACGTTCAGCAGCAACAGGGCATCAATCCGCAGACCGTGGAAGAGGCGGACGTCTTCGCGGTGCATCAGGAGGGTGGCCAGACCTGCATCCAGGTGTTCTTCTTCCGCACCGGCCAGAACTGGGGCAACCGCGCCTACTATCCCAAGGCGGACAAGAGCCTGGAGGCGGACGCCGTCCTGGAAGCCTTCCTGACCCAGTTCTACGATGACAAGCCCTGCCCCCGACTGGTGCTGCTGAGCCACGACGTCAACGAGCGCGCGCTTCTGGCGGAAGCCTTCAGCCAGCGCGCAGGGCACCGGGTCGAGCTGGCAGTGCCGCGGCGCGGCGAAAAGAAGGCTCTCGTCGATCATGCCCTGACCAACGCCCGCGAGGCGCTGGGGCGCAGGCTGGCGGAAACCTCGAGCCAGGCGCGGCTGCTGGAGGGCGTGGCCGACGTCTTCGGGCTCGACCATCCGCCGCGCCGCATCGAGGTCTACGACAACTCGCACATCATGGGCACCAATGCGGTGGGCGGCATGATCGTCGCCGGGCCGGAGGGCTTCGCCAAGAACCAGTACCGCAAATTCAACATCCGCTCAGAGGACATCACCCCGGGCGATGACTACGGCATGATGCGCGAGGTGCTGCAGCGGCGGTTCGCGCGGCTCCTCAAGGAACACGCCGGCGAGCGGCCCGATCGTGCGGCCGAGCCGGAGGCCGCGGGCGCGCAGCCGCCCGATCCACCCACCGGGGAAACCGGTGCCGATGCACCCGACGCCACGGCGGACATGCCGCCATGGCCGGACCTGGTGTTCATAGACGGCGGGCTCGGCCAGCTCAACGCGGTGCGCGAGACGCTCGACGAGATGGGGCTGTCCGGTGTCCGCCTGGTCGGCATCGCCAAGGGTCCGGACCGCGACGCGGGGCGTGAGAAATTCTTCCAGGAGGGGCGCCCGTCCTTCATGCTGCCGGAACGCGATCCGGTGCTGTATTTCGTCCAGCGCCTGCGCGACGAGGCCCACCGCTTCGCCATCGGGACGCATCGCGCGCGCCGCAAGAAGGACATCGCCGCCAATCCGCTCGACGAGGTCGAGGGCATCGGCCCGAGCCGCAAGCGCGCGCTGCTGCGCCACTTCGGCACGGCCAAGGCGGTCTCCAGGGCCGGCATCGACGACCTGACCGCCGTCGCTGGCATCTCACGCGCCACCGCCCAGGCGATCTACGACCATTTCCATGAGTAGGACGCTTTGCAGGCAATGGCCCCGGTCCACGGGTTGTTGCGTAACAGGGCAGCTTGATTGTTCTGGCCGCCCGGATCCTCGCATAAGATGATGCGATTCAGTTTCCTGATAGGACGAGGCGACAAAGCATGTTTGGCGACCGGACACTAGACCGCGCCCTGACCCTTCTCGAGAATGATCGCGCCGCAGAGGCGCTGCCGATTCTCGAAGAGATCAGCCAACGCGAGCCGAAGAATCCGCAAGTCAATTTCGCGCTCGGTCTTGCGTGCGCGGACGCGGACGACAATCTGGCGGCGCATCGCTATCTGGGAAAAGCCGCCCGCGCCGGCAAGAAGCATGCGCCGATCTTCGAGCAGCTCGCGCGCGTCGAACGCAAACTCGGATATCTCCAGGACGCGCTCAAGTCGGTCCGCACAGCGCTGTCGCTCGACGCGAGCAACCCTGACACCCACATCGAACTCGGCGATATCTACACGGAGCTGCGCCGACCCGTCATGGCCCGGAACGCCTATGACCGCGCCCTGAAGCTCGCTCCCGATCACGTCGGCGCGCTGCTCGCGCTGGCCGAACACAATCGCTCGGCCGGCGATCTGGAGGCCGCGACAAGCGCGTTCGAGCGCGCCAGAAAAGCCGCACCCGACAGCGCCGCGGTACTCGCCGGCCTGGCTGATCTGCAGCATTTCCGGCAACGCCCCGACTTGCTTGACGACATCGAGGCGTTGTTGGCGCGCGGCAATGACATCGCCCCGAATTCACGTGCGCTGCTGCATTGGGCCGCCGGCAAGATCGAGGACGATCTCGACGAGCCGGCGGCCGCGTTTCGCCATTTCGAGGCCGCACGACCGGACCACTACCCGCCCTATGACCATGCGCGGCAGGAGGCTTTCGTCGAGGAATTGATCGCGCTCATCACACCGCAATTCCTCGCGCAACGGCGCGACGCCGCCCTGAGTTCGGAGAAGCCGGTGTTCATTGTCGGCATGCCGCGCTCGGGAACAACATTGATCGAGCAGATTATCGGCCGCCATTCACGCGCCCAAGCCGCAGGAGAGCTGTCCTTCTTCTTCAACGCACGTCTCGAGATGGGCTACCGGCCGGATGCGCCGGAACCCTATCTGGAGTACATCGTGCGCGCCGCTCCCAGGGAGCTTCAGAAGATCGGCCGCCGGTACCTTGCGAAACTGGACGCCATCGGCGGGAAGGCAACGCGGGTCATCGACAAGTTTCCGCAGAATTTCGAGCAGCTGTGGCTGCTGGCGCTGCTGTTCCCCAATGCCACGTTCATCCACGCGAGACGCGACCCCGCCGACACCTGCGTCTCGATCCTCGGCAAGCCGTTGCGTGCCGCCCACCGATACAGCCGAAGCCAGGCGGATCTCGGCGCGTACTACCACTGCTATCGCAGGCTCATGGAGCACTGGCACGCGGTTCTGCCGGTGACAATTCGCGACCAATCCTACGAAGCGCTGATCGCCGACCAGGCGACGGAAAGCCGCGCGCTCGTTGCCCATACGGGACTTGAGTGGGAGGATGCCTGCCTCGAATTCTACAAAGCAGACGGGCCGATCGCGACCTTCAGCCAGCAGCAGGTCCGCCGACCGATATACAACACGGCCATCGGGCGATGGCGCCGGTACGAACCCGAGATCGGGGGACTGCTTGACAGCCTCGGCGACCTTGCGCCAAACGATCGGTAACGCCGGTTTCACAGGATTCTCCAAGTGATGCGGCAAGCGCGCGCCGACGCCCGCGCAACGACGCGATCGCCCACCGGGCGGCAGTCGAGGGGATGCGATATAGTGCACCGGTCCATTGAACCGGTGCGGCAATGTCCTGTTCAATGAACCGATCATATTTCGATTCGCGGCGCGGTGCGCCAGGTCCGCCGCCAACGAGCAACCAGTGAGTTCCATGCAAAGCCCCCAAGCCGACGCCATGTTCCAGACGGCGCTCGACCTTCTGGAAGAGAACCGGGTCGATGACGCCACGCCGTTGCTCGCAGCCCTGCATGAACAATCGCCACGGGACGCGCGCGTCAACTTCTCCCTTGGCGTCTGCGCGCATCACGCCGGTGATGACGCAAGCTGCCTCAGGCACCTGAAATGGGCGGCGGCGGTCGCGAAGAAAAAGGCCATCGTCTTCGAGGAACTCGCCCGCGCCCACATGCGCGCCGGAGAGACGAAGGAGGCGGTCGATGCCGCGCGCAGGGCGATCACGCTGGAGCCCAAGAACCCGGACATGCACGCCGTCCTGGGTGACGTGTATCGCGACGCCGACCGGACCCTGCTGGCTGACACATCGTACAAACGCGCGCTCGACATCAGCCCCGATCACGTGACGGCGCTGACCGGGTTGGCCGAGCTTCGCGTCTCGGCCGGCGACCTGAAGGAAGCCGAGGCGCTGCTGCGCCGCGCCGCGCAGTCACAAACCGGCGACGCCCCGATTGCCTACATCCCGCTCTCGCAGCTCAGAAAGCGCGAGAAACACCCGGACGATCTGCCGGCCCTGGAGCGCGAACTGGCGAACGAGCGACATCGCAACGCCAGGGAGCTCGGCCGCCTGCACTTCGCGGCGGCGGCAATGGCCGACCAGGAAGACGACCTATCCCGCGCGTTCGAGCATTACGAGCAAGGTCACCGGAGCTTCTATCCGCCCTATCGGGTCGAGACCTACGCCGCACAAGTCGACAACGCACGCACCCTGTTCACGAGGAACTTTTTTCTGGAACGCCAGGACGCCGCCCTGGAGAGCCGCAAACCCGTCTTCGTCTTCGGCATGCCGCGCTCCGGCACGACGCTCACCGAACAGATCATCGGCCGCCATTCGCAGGCGGCCGGCGCCGGCGAGATCGAGTTCTTCAACCAGCAGAACCAGACCCTCGGCTTCCGGACGGGCAGCCCGGCGGAGTTCACGAAAAACGTGCTCGCCCTGACCGAACGTGATCTCAAGCGCATCGGCCGCAAATATCTGGCGCGACTGGATCAACTGGCGCCCAAGGCGCAGCGCGTCGTCGACAAGATGCCGCACAACTTCGAAGTGCTCTGGTTGATGACGCTGCTGTTTCCGAACGCCACGTTCATTCACTGCACACGCGAACCGGCGGACAATTGCGCGTCGATCTTCACCACACCGCTGAAATCCTCACACCGGTACAATCGCAGCCAGGAGACGCTCGGACGCTACTACCGCCACTACCGGGAGCTGATGTCGCACTGGAAGCAGGTGCTGCCGGTCACCCTTCACGATCATTCCTACGAGGCTATGATCGCCGATCAGGAAGCGCAAAGCCGCGCGCTGATCGCCCACACCGGGCTGGAATGGGAAGACGCCTGCCTCGAATTCTACAAGGGCGGGGACGCCGTGAAGACCTTCAGCAAGGAACAGGTGCGGCAGCCGATCTACACATCGTCGGTCGCCCGCTGGCGCCGGTACGAACCGCATATCGGCCCGCTGCTCTCGGCGCTGGGCGACCTTGCTCCGGAGAACGAGAAGAGCACGTAGCGCGCGTCCGCGTTTCCCGAACACAGCATGCGACCATTGGCACTTCAGCGATCTCAACGTGCCATGATAGTCATGCTAAAGACGGCGGCATCAATCACACTGAATCGTGGTACCGCATCGGTCGGGTTGCCGGATGCACAAGGCACGGCATGCGCACGGCAGCCGCAACCTGTCACCGTGCACGCCACCAGAGCAGAGAAAATCGAATGGTCTTTTCCAACAGCATGCTCCTGCTGACGCAAGCCGTCTTCTATTTCGGCGTCATGGCGGCATTGCTGCACGGCAGGAAACGCTTCGGGCTGGGCTTGTTCGTCTGCGCACTGGGCGTGATGCACTTCCTGGAAACCTATCTTGCCAGCGTTTTCTATATCCAGCTGCCCTTCGGTATCATCTCGCCCGGATCCACAGTGCTGTTCTCGGGCAAGCTTCTGATGATTCTGCTGCTCTACATCAAGGAAGACGCCACCGTCGCCCGCCAGCCGATCTACGGACTGCTGATCGGCAACTTCCTGATCGTCGGGCTGGTGGTGATCCTGCGCAACCACGAGGTCGTCAACGTCATTCCCGACCGCCAACCCAACATCGAGTTCGTCGACGAGATCGGCTGGCTGATGGTCTGGGGAACGATGCTGCTGTTCATCGACTCCATCGCCATCATTCTGCTCTACGAGCGACTGGGACAATGGCTGCGACGGTTTCCAACGCTGCGGATCTTTATTGCAGGCTCGATCCTGCTGACCTTCGATCAGGCCGGCTTCTTTCTGGCCTTGCACTATGTCTCGGGCGCGCCATGGGAGGTGATGATCGGTGGCTGGGCCGCGAAGATGTCCGCGGCCGCCCTTTTCAGCCTGCTCACAGGCGCCTATCTGCACTGGATGGAGCGCGACGCCGTCGCGCCGGTCCACCATGCAAGCCTGAAGGACGTGTTTCACAGACTCACATATCGCGAGCGCTACGAGGACCTGCTGCAGCGCACGGGCCGCGACGGGCTGACCGGCGTGCAGGACCGCGGACGCTTCGATGTCGTGGGAAACCAGATGCTGGAGAACGCCAAACGCGACAGGCATCCCGTCAGCCTGCTGATGATTGACGTGGACCACTTCAAATCGATCAACGACCAGTTCGGGCACACGGCCGGCGACGCGGCGCTCGTGCGGATCGCGGAGATCCTCAACAACGCCATCCGGCATCAGGACCAGCTGTTCCGGTACGGCGGCGAGGAGTTCATCGTCTTGTGCGACGCGCTTTCGCACGAATCCGCAACGACGCTGGCCGACCGCCTGCGCGATGCCGTCGCCACCAAAGCTGGGGAAATCATCGGCATGCAAATTACCGTCAGTATCGGCGTGGCGAGCACGCTGACCGACGGGCCCGATCTCGAGACCATCTTTCGCGCCGCCGACAACCGCCTGTACCGCGCCAAGCGCCAAGGCCGCAACCATGTCGTGTCGGACGACCGACCCGACAACGAGCACTCAGCCTGATCACCGTGACCCGCGCCCACGGTAAGGTTTCCGCGGCACCTTTCGGGAATGCGCCAGGAGCGGGATTTCCGGCACCGCCTGCCGCCCGGTCCAATTTGCAGGTTGCGTATCAGACAGCCGTGGCCGCCGTTGTTTTTGACGAATGTGCTCTCACGAATTGACGGCACGCCGGGCGGCGTGCTTGTTTTGCAGCACAGTCTTTTTTCCTCCCAGTCCAATCGAGTCGCGATGTCCGCATCCGTCGCCCTGTCAGTTCCCAATATCCTGACCTACGTCCGCATCCTCGCCGTGCCGGCGGTGGCTGCCTGTTTCCATTGGCCAACGACCACGACGCGCTGGCTTGCGCTGGCGATCTTCATCGCCGCCGCCATCACCGACTTCTTCGACGGCTACCTGGCTCGCGTATGGAAGCAGCAATCCGCACTGGGACGCATGCTGGATCCCATCGCCGACAAGCTTCTGGTCGCCGCCTGCCTGCTGCTTCTCGCCTCCGACGGCACGATCGGTGGCTGGTCGCTGCTCGCTGCGATCATCATCCTGTGCCGCGAGATCCTGGTCTCGGGCCTGCGGGAGTTCCTGGCCCAGCTGCAGGTCAGCGTGCCGGTCACAACGCTGGCGAAATACAAGACGACCGCGCAGCTCGTGGCGCTGGGCTTCCTGCTGGCCGGTCCCGCCGGCGATCGGGTGCTGCCCGGCACGACGGCCACGGGCCTTACACTGCTCTGGATTTCCGCCTTGCTGACCCTTTATACCGGGTACGACTATTTTCGCGCCGGCATCGGCCATCTGATCGAGGAACAGCGATGAAGGTTCTGTATTTCGCCTGGGTCCGAGAGCGCGTTGGAACCGCGGAAGAAGATCTGGACCTGCCCGAGACGGTGTCCACTCCCGCCGAACTGATCGGCTGGCTGAAGACCCGCGGCCCCGAGTTCGAATCCGCCTTCGAGCGGCCCGAGATCATCCGCGTGGCCCTGGACCAGGTTCATGTCGAACAGGATGCGCCGCTCGGCAATCCGCGCGAAATCGCCCTGTTCCCGCCGATGACCGGCGGCTGAACCGACCGCCGCGCATCCCGACGGACGATGCCGCGGCACAGCGACGGACGTAGCACCATGACATCCGCACCTCACGCATCGGCACGGCCCGGCGCCGTGAACCACCCGCCTGTCAGGATCAGCATCCAGGCAGAGGACTTCGATATTGCCTCGGAGATCGCCCGCCTGGGCGAGGGTCGCGCGGATGTGGGCGCCGTCGTCAGCTTCACCGGGCTGTGCCGTGACGAGGGCGGCACCCTGGAGGCGCTCGAGCTCGAGCATTATCCGGGCATGGCCGAAGGCGAGATCAGCCGCATCGTCGAGGATGCCGTGGCCCGCTGGCCGCTGTCCGGCGTTACGGTGATCCATCGTCACGGCAGAATCGCGCCGGGCGGCAACATCGTTCTCGTGGTCACGGCCTCAGCCCATCGCGGCGCGGCCTTCGCGGCCGGCGAGTTCCTGATGGACTTCCTGAAAACCCGAGCCCCGTTCTGGAAAAAGGAACACCGCCGCGACGGCACCGCGACCGAATGGGTCGAGGCGGCATCCCGCGACGATGCCGCGGCCGAACGCTGGTAACAACCAAAGGATGACAGGAACGATCGAAGGATGTATTCGGATGCCCAGCATCCGACGGGCGCCCTTCCCGTGCATCGCCTCGCCGCCCACCCCACCCGCGGCGCAATAAGGTTCACAGAATGAGTCAGACCACCGCGGCTGGCGCCGGTTCGCATCCCGGACTGTCGTTTGCCGAGTTCGTGGCGATCATCGCCGCCATGATGGCGCTGAACGCCCTCGCAATCGATGCCATGCTGCCGGCACTGCCCAATATCGCCCGCGACTTCGGCACCCATAGCGCGAACGAGAGCCAGACGGTGGTGACGGCCTACCTGTTGGGCTTCGGCATAGCGCAGCTGGTATTCGGCCCGCTTTCGGATCGCTTCGGCCGCCGGGCGTTCATCCTCGTCGGCCTCGCCATCTACGCCGTCGCGAGCATGGCATCGGTTTTCGTGACGACTCTTGATGGGCTGTTGCTGTGCCGCCTGCTGCAGGGCATCGGCTGCGCGGCACCGCGGGTCATCAGCATCTCGGTCATCCGCGACTGCTACGGTGGCCGCCAGATGGCCCGCGTCATGTCATTGGCCATGATGGTGTTCATCATCGTGCCGGTGATCGCCCCGAGCATCGGCCAGGCGGTGATCCTGTTCGCGCCGTGGCGCTGGATCTTCGGCCTGCTGACCTTCGGCGGCGTCGCGATGCTTCTGTGGACCGGCTTTCGGCTGCCCGAAACACTGGCGGCGGAGAACCGTCAGTCGCTGTCGATACGGACGATCATCTCCTCCTATGCCGAGACGCTGGGCACCCGTGTTGCGCTCGGCTACATGCTGGGCGCCACGTTGCTGTCCGGCGGCATGTTCGGCTTCCTCGGATCAGCCCAGCAGATATTCGTCGACACCTACGACACCGGCAGCGCCTTCCCTGTCATCTTCGCAATGATCGCGCTGTCGGTGGCATTGTCATCGTTCCTGAACGCCAAGCTTGTGGGGCGTCTCGGCATGCGGCCGCTGTCTCACTGGTCGCTGCTGACCCTGATAGCAACGTTCACGGTCCACACCGCGCTGGCCTATTGGCAGATGGATACCCTCTATTCATTCGTGGCCCTGATGGGGGTGGGCCTGTTCTGCTTCGGAATCCTGATGGCGAACTTCAATGCCCTGGCGATGGAGCCGCTTGGCCATATCGCAGGGACGGCATCGGCAACGATCGGCTTCGTCTCCACGACGGGCGGTGCGGTGATCGGCTACATGATCGGCCAGGCCTTCGACGGCACGGTGCTGCCGCTGACGCTCGGCTTCGCCGTAACCGGTATCATCGCACTCGTGATCGTCCTGGTCACCGAACACGGCAAGCTGTTCCAGCATGGCGAGGCGGCAACCGGTCACCCCTGAGACGGCGGCGCCTCAAGCCACGCTTGAAATTCGACGACAAAAAAGCCGCGGGGCGTCGCCCCGCGGCTTTTTCAGATCATCCAGGCAGGAAGCAGGCCGGCCTATTCGGCGGCTTCCACCGCAAGGTTGCCCTTGGCGCGCACCACGGCGTCATAATCTTCCATCAGGGTCTTGGTGATCTCACCGACCTCGAAGGAATACGGCCCGATCTCCGACACCGGCGTGACTTCCGCGGCCGTTCCGGTCAGGAAGCACTGCTCGAAACCTTCCAGCTCTTCCGGCATGATGGCCCGTTCGATCACCTCGAAGCCACGCTTGTGCGCCAGGTCGATCACCGTTCGGCGGGTGATGCCATTGAGGAAACAGTCGGGATCCGGCGTGTGAATCACGCCATCCTTGACGAAGAACACATTGGCACCGGTGGCCTCGGCGACGCGGCCGCGCCAGTCCAGCATCATCGCGTCCGCGTAGCCCTTGGCTTCCGCCGCATGCTTGGACAGCGTGCAGATCATGTAGAGGCCCGCGGCCTTGGAGCGCGAGGGCGCCGTCATCGGATCCGGGCGGCGATAGTCTGCCTGGGCAAGCCGGATGCCCTTCAGCCGCTCTTCCGGCTTGAAATAGCTCGGCCACTCCCATGCGGCGATCGCCACGTTGATCGAATTGTTCTGGGCGGAAACGCCCATCATCTCGCTGCCGCGCCACGCGACCGGGCGGATATAGGCATCCACCAGGTTCATCCGCTTGAGAAGTTCCACGGTCGCGTCATTGATCTGCTCGGCCGTGTAGGGAATGTTGAAACCCAGCAGGCGGCCGGACTCATGCAGCCGCTCGGTATGCTCTTCCAGCTTGAAGACATGACCGCCATAGGCGCGCTCGCCCTCGAATACGCAGCTGGCGTAGTGCAGACCATGGGTCAGCACGTGAATCTTCGCGTCCGCCCAAGGCACGAATGCGCCGTTGTACCAGATTTCACCTTCACGCTGATCAAAAGGCAGCCCAGCCATCTCAAGCTCTCCAAATTCGGGCGCACACAACGACGGGCCCGATTGCCCGCCAAATTTGATGCTTATTGCCACTGCAAAGACGCCCCATGCGACGCGGCGGCTTTGCGTTGCAACTCAAGTACCGATATCGTTCCGCGACAGCAGTGTGCCGGAACCGACATCCCGTGGCTAGATCGACACGACAGGACCGGACGGAAAGAACTGTCTGCAGGGTACGATCGTTTCGTCTTAGCGGTCGCTTTAGTAAC
>JBFHII010000053.1:0-10379 GCA_041596535.1 Breoghania sp.
AACTTGCCCGGCTCGCCGTCGAACTCTTTCGCGTTAGGCGGCGCGTCCCGTTTGACCGTGATGTTCGGCCATTTCACCGCGTATTCGGCGTTGACCGTCAGCCATTTCTCGAGCCCGTCGTCGGTGTCCGGCAGGATGGCCTCAGCCGGGCATTCCGGTTCGCAGACGCCGCAGTCGATGCATTCGTCGGGATGAATCACCAGCATGTTGTCGCCCTCGTAGAAGCAATCCACGGGGCAGACCTCGACGCAGTCCATGTACTTGCACTTGATGCAGTTGTCGGTGACGACGTATGTCATCGCAATCCTCTTGTCTCATGCAGGGCCGCATGTCTCGATGCGGTCTGCCTTCCGGGGCGTCCGTCGCCTGGCGCGCCCGGGCGGGAGCCATCCGGACGGGACGCGCATCGTCTCCGATTGGGTATCCCGTTTGCGGGCGGGCCGCAAGAACGTGATCGGGTGTGGGAGGCCGCCGCGAGAGCATATGGATCCCGTGGCGACGCCCGGTTCAGGATTCGTTTTCCCCGAAGCCGTCATCCGGCTCCAGAAACGCATGAATACGCCGCCGTTCGCGCTTCGTCGGGCGTCCGGAGCCCGGCTCGCGCGCCCCCACGGGAGCGGGCCGGATCGTCCGCGGCGGCGGGGGCGGGCTGAGATCCTCGTAGAGTGTCTGCGCCTCGCTGGCCGGTCCGCGGCGGTTGCCCAGCGCCACGATGCGCAGCACGAGAAGGCGGCGTTCCAACGGGATCGTCAGCACATCATCGGGGCGCACGCCGTGCGCGGCGCTGGAGATCCGCTCCGAGTTTACCCGCAACTTGCCCGACGCCGCCAGCTTCTGTGCAAGGGTGCGCGATTTCGTCACCCTTGCGAACCACAGCCACTTGTCGATGCGCAGACGGTCAGCGTGCACGGCGGATCGGTGTCCTCAGTTCTTGTTCTTGCCCTTTTCCAGATCCGCCTTCAGGGCGGCGAGGGCGGCGAAGGGAGAATCCGGATCGATCGGCCGCGGCTTGGGCGCGCTGCGCGGAGCAGGCTTGCCGCCGGATTTGGCCGCCGCGCCCTTGCCATGCGGCCGGTTGCCGTCCTGTCCGCGGCGGTTGTCGCGGTTGCGGTTGTGGCGCGGCTTGCCGTCCCCGGACTTGCCCTCCGCATTGCCGGGCTTGCCCGTGGCATCGCCCTGCGCGTTCTGGCGCTGATTGCGGCGGTTCTGCTGGCGCGGGCGGCGGTCGCCGCGGCCCGGGCGCCACACCTCCTGCGTGATGGTCGCCGGAACCTCCGCCGCGTCGGCGGGCTTTTCAGCGTCTGGATCCGCCGCGGGAGCATCGCCATCGGGGGCCGCTTCGGATGCGGGCTCCACCGACGTCTCCGCAGCGGGTTCTTCGGTCGCCTCGGCCGCGGGCTCGGCAGACGGTGTTTGCGTCGCGGCATCGGCCGCTGTCTCGGCGGGAGCCTCGGCTTCCGCGGCCGTCACCGCCGGTGTTTCCGCGGACTCCGTGGACTCCGTGGACTCTGTGGGCGTCAGCGCGGGATTGGGGATTTCGCGGCGTTCGACACGGTAACCCAGGGATTTGAGGATCGAGGCGAAATCCTCGCCGGCGCAGCCGAGCAAGGAGGTCATCGCCACGTTGACGGTAAACCCGTTGCCGCCGTCGATCGCCCCGTCGGGCATGGTCTCGCCCTGCTGCGCGGCGGGCGCGCCGGGTTTCCAGTGGATCAGCGGGCGGATGATGTCGGCCAGCCGCTCCAGAATGTCGATGCGCACCGCGCGGCTGCCGCAGACGCGAAAGCCGACGACGCGGTAGAGCTGCGGATCGAACTCGGGATCGGTCGGGATCGAGGTGCGGCCGGACGCCGAGTACTGCGGGATTTCCGCGAGGCCCGGCATGTCGAGCGAGCCGTTGCGCAGTGCCCAGAGCTGGGCGATGAGCTGGCTGGGCGCGGGCTTGAGCAGCACCGGCACGTAGATGTGGTAGGCGCCGAAGCGCACGCCGAACTTGCGCAGGGTGGCGCGCATGCCCTGGTCGATCTGGCGGACGTCTTCGGCGACTTCCGCGCGTTCGACGATGCCCAGTGCCTCGACCATGCGGAACGCCAGGCCGCGGGCCAGGCCCGTCAGCTCGGGGCTGTCGCGCAGGTCGATCAGCGGTTTCAGCAAGGTGGCGATCTGGGTGGACAGCCACAGGTCCAGCCGCGCCTGGACGGCATCGCGGGCCGGGCCGGTGAGCTGTTCGTCCGACAGCAGCAGAACGCCGGGGCGCAGCAGGTCCTCGCCGGCGGTCAGCCGGGCGATGATCTCGCCGTTCCAGCGGAAAGCGCCGTCCGACGCCAGCTTGATGTCACTGTCCGCCGCGCGGCCGATGCGTTCGGCGCGGGCCTCGATCTCGCTTGCCAGCGCCTTGGTCGCTGCGGCGCGCAGGGCCTTGCCATCCGGGCCGTCCGCCGCCGGGTCCGGCGCGAATCTGAAACCCTGCAGATGACCGACATGCTGTCCTTCGACGAGCACATCGCCTGTGGGCGTAACCTCCGCTTCGAGCATCGCGTTCTCTCTCAAACGTCTCATCAATACGCTGGTGCGCCGATCCACGAAACGCTGCGTCAGGCGTTCGTGCAAGGCGTCCGATAGTCTATCTTCTATGTCCCGCGTGACGTTTTGCCAATGCACGGGATCCTTGAGCCAGTTTGGCCGGTTGGCCACGAAGGTCCAGGTCCGTATATGCGCGATTCGGTTGGCAAGGGTATCGATATCCCCGTCCATCCTGTCGGCGAATGCAACCTGCTCCGCCATCCAGCTGTCTTCCAATGTCCCGTCGCGGGTAAGGAAAGCGTAAAGTCTGGCGATAAGATCGTAATGATTGGCAGGGGCAATTTTGCGGTAATCGGGCAGCTGGCATACGTCCCAGAGCAGGGAAACCCGTTCGCGGTTGTCCGCTGCGTCAACGATATCGGCGTCGCGGGCGGCGCGTTCAAGGGCCATCAGGTCGACGGCCGGGGGCGCGCGGGTGAGCCCCGGTTCACGGGGAATCTGATCGAGCGAGGCGCGCAGGCTGCGGAGTGACGAGAAGTCCAGGGCCGAATTGCGCCACTGCAGCACCTTCAGCGGATCGAAACGGTGGTTCTCCACCGTGTCCACCAGCGGATCGGGAAAGGCGTCGACGCGGCTGGTGACGCCAAAGGTGCCGTCGCGCAGGTGCCGTCCGGCGCGACCCGCGATCTGGCCGATCTCGGCGGCGGTGAGATTGCGGTACTGGTAGCCGTCGAACTTGCGGTCACCGGCGAACGCCACATGGTCGACGTCGAGATTGAGGCCCATGCCGATGGCGTCCGTGGCCACGAGAACGTCGACGTCGCCGGACTGGAACAGCTCGACCTGGGCGTTGCGGGTGCGCGGGCTGAGCGAGCCGAGCACCACCGCCGCGCCGCCGCGTTGACGCCGCACCAGTTCGGCGATCGCATAAACCTCGTCGGCGGAGAAGGCGACGACCACCGAGCGGTTGGGCACCCGGGTGATCTTCTTCGAGCCGGCATAGGTCAACACGGACATGCGCGGCCGGGTAATGACGTTCAGGCCCGGCAGCAGCTGCTCGAGGATCGGCCGCATGGTGGCGGCGCCCAGCAGCAGCGTCTCGTGAGTGCCGCGCAGGGTGAGAATGCGGTCGGTGAAAATATGGCCGCGATCGAAGTTTCCGGCGACCTGCACCTCGTCGATGGCGACGAAGTCGACCTCGATGTCGAGCGGCATCGCCTCGACGGTGGAGACCCAGTAGCGCGGATTGCGCGGCAGGATCTTTTCCTCGCCGGTGATCAGCGCCACCGCCTCGGCCCCGACCCGTTCCACGATGCGGCCATAGACCTCGCGCGCCAGCAACCGCAGCGGCAGCCCGATGATCCCCGTTTCATGGCCGAGCATGCGCTCGATCGCCAGATGGGTCTTGCCGGTGTTGGTCGGCCCCAGGACCGCCGTCACCGTGCGGGCGCGCGCGGCCGGAGGAAGGGGCATTGATGGATTACGCAGCATGGGCCTGAAAAAGTCTGTCTTGCCGGGATTGAGGATGCCGGCCTGACGCCGCCAGCGCGACGTCGCAGGAGGATGCCGCAGCCAATTCGATTGCGCGCCGCTTCTAGCACAGTCGCGCGGGGCTTGTCCGCAGTCTTTTCACCCGACGGAACGCCGGTGGCGGACTGCGGGGAGGGCAAAACAGAACGACTCTTGAACAAAGAAAGACCGAATCGACACCTTTGGACGATTCCGTTTTTGTTCCCTACAAAATCTGGATGCGGGGTTCGATGCGGCCACCAAATGCTGAATCCTGTCAGAATCTTACCGGGATTTCCCTGATGCGCGCCAAACACACGGGATTCCTGTCAAGGCGAAAGATTTCGTTAATGCCCGGGGCTGCTTTCGTAAGGCCCGGCTAACGAATTGACGAAACCGGGAACAGCGCGTGCACGAATCGCGGATGAACGGATGTTCTTGATTTGATCTCACTGGATATGGTGCGTGTCGCGGGGGCGGCCCCACATCTGGCGTCCGGATTTTCGGCAGGTTCGCCCGGTCGGATCCGGCCGGAAAGGATTGTGTGTCGTTTCGATACGGATTTTTGCGCGCAGGGGCGCCGGACATGTGGACGGCGGGCACGTGTCTGCGAGCGGACGCAAGGTGCGTGTAGGTGCGAGGCCTGGCGGAGCGGGCGGAGACCGGGACCGGCGCGGCCGGCGGGGGCGGTTTATTCGGCGGCGATGGTCGCTGCGCTGGCGGGGGCCTGCGCGGTGCCGATCCAGCGATCGAGAAAGTCGTTCAGCCAGGCCTTCATCGCGGCGTCGAAGATCGAACGGCCGGCGAAATGATCGCACCGCTGCTGGGCACCGGGCAAGGACATGCGCGGGGCGCCCTTGGTGGTCCAGCGATACATCATCGCCAGGGTCAGTTCGGGATGGAACTGGATGCCGAAGGCGGCGGGGCCGACGCGAAAGGCCTGATTGGGGTAGGTCTCGCCCCTGGCGAGAAGTTCGGCGCCCGAGGGCAGATCGAAACCCTCGCGGTGCCACTGATAGACCTTCTTCGGCCAGGGCATGAAGCGGTGTCCGGCCTCGGTGGGCTCGATCGGATAGTAGCCGACCTCCACCTTGTTGCCGTGGTGCGGGGCGACGGCGGCGCCCAGGTGTCGCGCAAGCATCTGGGCGCCCAGGCAAATGCCCAGGCACGGTGCGGCCTCGCGCAGCGGCACGTCGAACCAGTCGATCTCGCGCCTGAGGAAGGCATCGGTGTCGTTGGCACTCTGAGGCCCGCCAAACACGACGGCGCCCGCGTGCCCTGCCATCGTATCGGGAAGACTGTCGCCGAAGCGCGGCCGGCGGATGTCGAGATCGAAGCCGCGCTGCACCAGCGACTGGCCGACACGACCCGGATTCGAGGTCTCCTGGTGCAGGACGATCAGGACCTTCGGTCGATGGCTGGTGTGGCGGGCGGAAGACATGTCAGGCTGGTGCTGTGTCATGAGCGGCGTTGGTATCCGGTTGCCGGCGCGATTGCGGTGCCTGGCGGCCATTGTGCAGAGCGGAATCATAGACTGCTTCGGGCGGCCACCTCAACCCCGTTCGATTGCTCACGCGCGGCGTTCCGATGCGCCCCTGGAGGCGGCTTGTCGCGGCTTTTCCGGCGCCGCGCGGCCATCCGCCGAAGCGCCCGCGTGCCGCTAGGTCTCGGTGCGGTCGGCGACGCGGCGGCGCAGGGCGAGGCGATCGCTCGACGGGATGCCCAGCAACTCGGTCACCCGCCACACGGTGTTGTCCTCGAATTCGTGGACCTGCCCGTCCGCGTAGGCGATTTCCCACATCATCTCGACGATCTTGCGCCGTTCCTCCAGGTCCAGCCGGCGCTTCAGGACGCTGGTGAAACCGTACAGGTCGACCGCTTCCTGGTCGCGCTTGCGCGCTTCATCGATCAGCTCCGAGGTCTGCTTCTCGTCGAGCTCGTAATGCTCCTTGAGAATGGCGCGCAGCCGCGAGCGCTCGGATTCATCGACGATGCCGTCGACGGAGACGATGTGCATCAGCAGCGTGGCGGCGCACAGCCGGTGGTCGTCCTCGGCGAATGTATGCGCGGCATCGCCGCCCACGGTGATGTTCTTGAGAAAGGTCTTCAGCTGTTTGAGCATTCTTTCGGGTCGCAATCTGGCGTTGAGGCGCAGTCCGGATATCGGCCCGCATCCTATCGGCTTTGCAGTATCTGGCAAGATTGTTGTTATTTCGAGTCATTCAATTTTGCAGGGACGTTTGTTGCTGCATTCTTTGTATATCGTGTTTTTGTTTCGACATGTTCTTTATTCATTCATGAAATTCTAGGCTGCAACAGTTGCTGTTAATCATGTCCAGCATCATCTCCCCGGGAGACCTCCTTTGTTGCAGTTTTTATTCGTTCTAAATTGAGTTTGATATTCATGTTTATGTTGACAGGGATGGGCGTTTTGCGTTTCATGCGCTCGATCGCCGTTCAGTCGAACGCGGCATTCCACCTTTGATGGCCGGGCCTTGAACCTTGTCGATTGGAGGTCAGAGATGACTGTTGACGTGAGTATCGCAGGCGGGCTCGTGCGCGCCGTTGTTGTTGGCAATACTGTTCGCCATTCCCTGAATTCTTGTCATGCGCGCTCAGGCGGTGCGGGCGGGCTCGGCATTTGCACCCCGGCCCCGGCCGTTGCAACCGGGAGGGCGCGACATGGCTGAACGCTTGCCCGTCGGCGCCAACGCCGGCTATCTCGATCGTGTTCCCGAGCGGCTGGTCGTTGAAGGCTTCCGCCGCTGGATGGCGGGGTATGATACCGGCGACATCCAGTGCTGGGAACTGGCGTGGAATCTCTACGCCAAGGCGCTGGGACCCAAGGAAGCGCGGCTGGCGATTTCGGAGCTGTCGTGCTGGGTGCGGGCGATCCGCAGCACCTCCAGCCGCTCCGTTTGCCTGTTTCCCTATGGCTGCAAGCGACTGTGCCGCGACGAATGCATGGCCGTCTCCATGCTTGCCGGGGTGCAGCATGGCGACGAGCATGCGCTCAAGACCGCGGCGTTCGAGCTCGTCGGTGAAGCCGGCATTTCCGAGACCATCGAAGCCGCGCGGACCTTCGGCTCGGTTCTCGACAGCATCGGCCAGCATCTGCTGGCTGTGCCGCGCCCGGTCATCGACGACATTGCGTTGAGGCCGCCGCGCGAACAGTTCCACTGACCTCTTTGCGGCACCGCATCGCGCCATCCGGGTGACATCCGGCGGTGCCGGGCGTGTCCCTCCCCTGAGGGGCCGGGTCGTCCGGCCCCCGGGCACTTCACATCCCATTGACCGAACCCTGCCGAATGCGACCGGCACGGAACCCATTCACGAACTCGTACGAACTGGAGACCTGAGGATGAAATCCTTGAATGCAATCGCAACCGGCGCCGTGTGCTGCCTGCTGGCGACCAGCGCGCTGGCCGGACCGGCCGAGGTGCTCGATACCTACGGCAACATCGCGCAGGCGGGCTACGAGGATTCGCTGTCCACGGCAAAGGCGCTGGATGCGGCGATCGCCGCGCTGGCCGCCGATCCGAGCGAGGCGACCCTGAAGGCCGCCCGTGAGGCCTGGCTGGCCGCCCGCGTTCCGTATCAGCAGACCGAGGTCTACCGGTTCGGCAATGCCATCGTCGACGACTGGGAAGGCCGCGTGAACGCATGGCCGCTCGACGAGGGCCTGATCGACTATGTCGACGCCTCCTATGGCAACGAGTCCGACGAGAACGACCTCTATGTGGCCAACGTCATCGCCAACACGTCGGTGACCATCGGCGGCGAGACGGTCGACACCACTGAGATCACGCCCGAGCTGATTTCCGGCACCCTGCAGGAAGCCGGCGAGGTGGAATCCAACGTGGCCTCCGGTTACCACGCCATCGAGTTCCTGCTCTGGGGCCAGGACCTGAACGGCACGGACGCGGGCGCGGGCAACCGTCCGGCGACGGATTTCGATCCGGCCAACTGCACCGGCGGCAACTGCGAGCGTCGCGTCCAGTATCTGACCTCGGCCTCACGGCTGCTGCTCACCGACCTGGAAGAGATGGTTGCCAACTGGCAGCCGGGCGGTGCCGCGCGCACCGCGCTGACCGAGGGCGGCGAGACGGCCGCGCTGGCGACGATCCTTACGGGCATGGGGTCGCTCTCCTACGGCGAACTGGCCGGCGAGCGCATGAAGCTCGGCCTGCTGCTGCACGATCCCGAGGAAGAGCACGACTGCTTCTCCGACAACACGCACAACTCGCACTATTACGACGCGCTGGGCATCCGCAACGTCTTCCAGGGCAAGTACACCCGCGTTGACGGATCGGTTGTCGAGGGCGAGAGCATCAAGGACCTGATCGCTGCGACCGACACGGGTGTGGCAACTGAGCTGAGCGCCAAGCTGGACGCGACGATGGAAGCCATGTCGGCGATGAAGACCCGCGCCGAGGACGGCGAGGCCTACGACCAGATGATCGGCGAAGGCAACGACGAGGGCAACGCGGTGGTGCAGGCCGCCATCGACGGGCTGGTCGATCAGACCAAGTCGATCGAGCGTGCGGTTGCGGCGCTGAAGCTCGATGCCGTCGAGTTCGAGGGATCCGACAGCCTCGACAGCCCGGGCTCCGTCTTCCAGTAAGCCCGACATCTGCGGCGGTGCGACGGTTGTCGCGTCCGCCCGACCGGCAATCTCCGGCGCGCCGCGACACCATGGCGCGCCGGTTGCACGCGAAAGTGTTCCGCAGTCGATTGCATTGGCCGTTCGCGAGGGGCAGAACGGCAGCCTTCTGTGCTCGGCTCCATATTCAGTCCGGCCCGCCAGTCTTCTCAGCCAGCCGATCTGCAAGGACAGTGCCCTCATGCGTTTGACCTCTCCGGCCACCCTGCGCGCGGTCGTCATGATCGCCGTCTCGGCCGGTCTTTCCTGCATCCCCGCGGCCGCTGCCGACGCGCCGCTCGCCCATCGCGACGATCTCGACGCGAAGACCCGTGCGCGGGTTTTCGCCGTCACCCGTCCGGCGGAAGATTTTTCCAAACCCGAAGCCTTCGAGACCATGCAGGCGGGCGCGGCCACCACGCGCAAGCGCATCAATCGCGACATCTTCTCGCAATCGCTTGGCAACCTGAGCTTCGAGCAGGAACGCGATTTCAAGCTTGGCAACGGGCTGTTCCGCAAGCTTTGGGTGTCCTCGCCGTCGTCCACGCAGGCCTCCGATGGCCTCGGCCCGCTGTTCAACGCCCGCTCCTGTCAGCGCTGCCACCTGAAGGATGGCCGCGGCGCGCCGCCCGCGCCGGGTGAGACGGCGTCGTCGATGTTCCTGCGGCTCTCGGTGCCGCCGCGCACCGAGGAGCAGCGCCGGCTGCTTGCCGAAAAGCACCTGCTGCGCGTTCCCGAGCCGACCTATGGCGGGCAGTTGCAGGAGTTCGCGGTGCCCGGCCTCGAGCCGGAAGGTCACATGGAAGTCGATTACACCGAGATCCCCGTGCGTCTGGGCGGCGGCGAAACCGTCTCCTTGCGCAAGCCCGACTACCGGATCACCGGGCTGACCAACGGGCCCATCGCTGAGGACGTGATGATCTCGCCGCGGGTCGCGTCGCCGATGATCGGGCTCGGCCTGATCGAACAGATCCATCCCGGCGACATTCTCGCCCATGCCGATCCGGATGACGCGGACGGCGACGGAATCTCCGGCCGGCCGTCCATGGTGCGGGATACGACCACCGGCGAGATCGTTCTGGGACGCTTTGGCTGGAAGGCTTCGCAGCCGGACATCGCCGCGCAATCGGCCGATGCGTTCAATGGCGACATCGGGATTTCCACGCCGCACGCGCCCGCCTCCTGGGGCGACTGCACCGAGGCGCAGACCCAATGCCGCGCCATGCCGTCGGGCGTGCAGGCGCGACTCGGCGACGTCGAGGCGCCGGACCCGATCATGGAGCTGGTTACCTTCTACGCGCGCAATCTGGCTGTGCCCAGGCGGCGGCATGTGAAGGACGCGCAGGTGCTCGAGGGCAAGCAGCTGTTCTATGCAACGGGCTGCGCGGCCTGCCATGTTCCCAAATACGTGACCCGCAAGGACGCGCCGCAAAAGGAACACGCGTTTCAACTGATCTGGCCCTACAGCGATCTTCTGCTGCACGATATGGGCGAGGGGCTGGCCGACGGGCGGCCCGTGGGCGATGCGTCGGGCCGCGAATGGCGCACGCCGCCGCTGTGGGGTATCGGGCTGACCGAGACCGTCAGCGGACACACGCAATATCTGCATGACGGACGGGCGCGCAACTTGCTGGAAGCCATCCTGTGGCACGGCGGCGAGGCACAGGCCGCCCGTGATGCGGTGGTCGCGATGCAGCGCGAGGTG
>JBFHII010000054.1:0-10345 GCA_041596535.1 Breoghania sp.
ACGAATACAATCGATGCGTGTTCACAGGGAGAGACACCGCATGCATTGCCCCAACCTCGCATTGGTCCGCGTCGCGGCAGCTTTGTGCCTCGGCTTTCTGCTGCCCGCCGCCGCGGCGACCGATCCGCTTTCGGGACTGACGCCCGTACCCGTCGCGCCCGGCATTCATGCGCTCGTGGGGTCATTGGGCCAGCGAGATCCGGACAACCTCGGCAACAACGCGACCTTTGGCATGATCGAAACCGAAGCCGGGACGGTGGTGATCGATTCTGGCAGCAGCCGGCGCGGCGCACAGATCCTCGCCGAAGCGGTCCGGGAGCTTACCGACAAGCCGATCGTCGCCGTGATCAACACCGGCGGCCAGGATCACCGCTGGCTGGGCAATAGTTATTTTCACGATCAGGGCGCGACGATCTACGCCTCGCAAGCAGCCATCGCCGATCAGAAGGACCGCGTCGACATGCAGTTCATGGTTCTGGAAAACCTGATCGGCGCCGAGGGGCTGGCCGGAACTGAAGCCTATTACGCCGATACGGCCGTGAGCGAGGAGACGGCGCTGAGATTCGGCACGACAGACATCGTGCTGATACCCGCCGGTCAGGCGCATACCCCGGGAGACATGCTGGTCTGGCTACCGCAAAGCCGGGTCGTGTTCTCGGGCGACGTGGTGTTTCTCGACCGGCTCCTCGGAATTCTCCCTTCCTCGTCGTCCTCAAGTTGGCTTCAAGCCTTTGAACGTCTAGAGGCGCTTGATCCCGAAACCATCGTGCCGGGACATGGATCTCCGGCGCCGCTTGCCGAGGCTCGGGCGCAGACCCGGGGCTATATCGCGGGGCTGCGCAAGGCGATTGGCGCCCTTATCGAGCGGGGAGGCAGCATCCAGGATGCACCGGCCGTCGATCAGTCGGCCTATGCGGCGCTTCCCGGCTTCGACAGCCTCGCCGGCCGCAACGCGCAGGCGGTCTATCAGGAAATGGAATGGGAGTAACGCGCCGGCCCGCGGCGCGATTGACGCCTTGCACGCCTTTCCGGAACAAGCGCTTTTCCCGCTTGCCGACTGACAAACCAGCCGCATTCCGCTAAAAGCACTGTCGAAATGATGCGTTGATCTCGCGCGCCAGTACCGGCGCATGATTGTATTCCAGGGGGAGAGAACAATGGCAAAGGTTGCCTTTATCGGTCTCGGCGTCATGGGCTATCCGATGGCCGGCTACCTGAAGACCAAGGGTGGGCATGACGTCACCGTCTACAACCGGACCAGCGCCAAGGCGGAGAAGTGGTGCTCCGAATATGGCGGCACCCATGCGCTGACACCGAAGCAGGCGGCGGAGGGCTGCGACTTCGTGTTTTCCTGTGTGGGCAATGACGACGACCTGCGCGCTGTCACCATGGGGCCGGACGGTGCATTCTCCGCCATGAAGCCCGGTTCCGTGTTCATCGACAACACCACCGCCTCCGCCGACGTCGCCCGAGAGCTCTACGATGCAGCCAAGATGAACGGCTTTGACTTCCTCGACGCCCCGGTCTCCGGCGGCCAGGCGGGCGCGGAAAACGGAGCGCTCACCGTCATGGTCGGCGGCGACGAGGCGGTGTTCGCCAGGGCGCAACCGGTGATCGACTGCTACGCCAAGATGGTCGGCCTGATGGGCGGCGCCGGCGCGGGCCAGCTCACCAAATGCGTCAACCAGATCTGCATCGCCGGTCTCGTGCAGGGCCTGTCGGAGGGCATCCACTTCGCCTCCCGCGCCGGCCTCGACATCGAGAAGGTGATCGGCGTGATCTCCAAGGGCGCCGCGCAATCGTGGCAGATGGAGAACCGCTGGAAGACCATGGCGGCGGGCGAGTTCGAGCACGGCTTCGCGGTCGACTGGATGCGCAAGGATCTCGACATCTGCCTCGGCGAGGCGCGCGAGAACGGCGCCCGGCTCCCCGTCACCGCACTGGTCGACCAGTTCTACGCTGAAGTCCAGGCGATGGGCGGCAAGCGCTGGGACACCTCCGCGCTGATCGCCCGGCTCGACAACGCCGACAAGTAAGCGCGGCAACCTTCACAGATAAAACGGCCGTCCCATGGGCGGCCGTTTTGCGTTGAATAAACGCGTTGCGGCGGCGACTACTCGCCGGCGGCTTCCTCGACGATCTCAGTGAGCACCGCGTCGATCACGCCGAGCGCCTCTGCGGAGGCCGCGCTCTGTCCGTCGCCGAGCTTGCGATGACCGACCGTGACGGTGCCCGGCGTATCGGCGCGCTCGAAGACGAACAGCACGTAGGGGCAATAGGCGATGTTCATCGGGTCCGCTTCCATCGCCTTGCGCGACAGCACCGCGGAACAGAACTGCATGGCCTCGGCATTGGTATAGACGGCCTTGGCGGCCCCGACGTCGGCCGCCGTGCGCGACAGCATGTCGCCGATGTAGGCGTTGTAGTCGACCACATAGCCGCGATTGATGATCGCGTCCTCCAGATCCTGACGCACCTCGTCGTAGGGGCGTTCGACGGTGACCGAGACGACGCCCGGCATGTCACCTTCGGCACGGGCGGGGGACGGCGCGAAAGGAGCGCAGAGCATCAGGGCGAAAGCAAGTGCCAGCATCGGCTTGAAGACCGCGAAATCGGAGCGCATCGGATCACCTCCCAAATATGAATTTGTGAATATTACGCCGATTTACCGTTGCGGCAATTGATCTCGCGCAACCCGACCGCCCCGGCGCACATACCGTCGCGCATCAGGACCCGCGACTACGCCTTCTCCTTACCCGCATCCCTGCCGCCATCCTTGCCGGGAAGAATATAGCTGAGCGGCAATTGGGTGGTGTACTTGATCTGCTCCATGGCGAAGGTGGTGCTGACGTCGGAGATATCGATTTTGGCGATCAGCCGCTTGTAGAAGTTGTCGTAGGCCGCGATGTCCGGTACCACGACGCGGAGCAGATAGTCGACCGAGCCGGCCATGCGATAGAACTCCACCACTTCCGGAAACTCGGTAATTACATCGGCGAATTTCTTGAGCCAGTCGTCTGTATGCTGGCTGGTGGTGATCGCGACGAAGGCGGTCACCTTGGCATTGACCTTTTCGGGATCCAGAACGGCGACGCGCTTGCGGATCACGCCGTCTTCCTCCAGCTTCTGGATGCGGCGCCAGCACGGGGTTGTCGACAGGCCGACGCGACGACCGATCTCGGCAACGGGCACGGTGCTGTCCTCCTGCAGGATGGAGAGGATTCTACGGTCGACTTTATCGATCATGGCGGATTCTTTCTGAAACCATATTCCAACAGACCCCCTTGTGGCGATGCGCGCTTTCTAATTTCACATGCCATGTCGAGAATATTAGATTTTTCTTCTAGCCAGCGAACAAAGCACGCTTGTCGCCTTTCATCGGAAATGTCAAATCATGTCTCACAGACCGGCGGTTTTGCGCGCTTGGAAGCGTGACGTGCCGGCGAACAATCAACGAGGTATTCCCATGGTCCGGATCGAAGCGGCGCTGCACCGCATGGCAGCGAAGGCATCCAAACTCGCACTCGCGATGACCGCGGCCGCCTGCCTCGGCGTGCCCGCCATGGCCGCCGTCGACGCACCGCCGCTGGTCGATGCCGCCTGGCTGAAGGCGCATCTGGATCGCGACGACATCGTCATCCTCGACGTACGCTCCCCTTATGCCGGCTCCGGCAAGCCCGACTACCTGAAGGGTCATATTCCGGGCGCGGTGTGGAGCGAGTACCCCGGCATATGGCGGACCGAACGCGAGGGCGTTGAAGGCATGCTGCCGTCCGTCGAGAAACTCGAGGCCTCGCTGTCGGAGCTCGGCGTTTCCGAGGACAAGACCGTGGTCATCGTGCCCGCCGGCAAGGACAGCCTGGAATTTGGCGGAGCCGCGCGCATCTACTGGACGCTGAAACAGCTTGGCCAGCCCTCCGTCACGATCCTCGACGGCGGCCACAACGCCTGGGTGGCCGAAGCCTCCAACCCGCTCGAGACCGGCAATGTCGCCCCCGAGGGTGACATGTTCATCGCATCAGCCGACGCCGGAATGGTGGTGTCCGACGCTGAGGTACAGCAAAAGCTGGGCACGCGGATCGTGATGCTTGATGGCCGCCCGCACGCTCAGTTCATCGGCAAGGAGAAGCATTCCAAAGCCAAGCGCGCGGGCCGGATTCCGGGCAGCGTCAACCTGGATCAGGACCGCTTCTTCGATCCCGCAACGAAGCGCCTGCGGCCGCGCGCTGACCTCACCGCCATCGCGTCTTCGGTGGTCGACGACCCGGCGGCTGAGATCGTGTCCTACTGCAACACGGGCCACTGGGCCGCGACCAACTGGTTCGTGCTGCACGAACTGCTCGGCTACGAGCACGTGACGCTCTACGACGCCTCGATGGTCGGCTGGAGCGCCAACCCGGCACTGCCGGTCGAGATCGGTGAAGCGGTTGGCTCGGCCAAGCCGTCGACTGCGGCCGCCCCCAACGGCTAATCCCGCCAAGCGGACTGCACAAGGCCCGATGCCGAGCCCGCCCTTGCAGCGGGACCGGGTCGGGCTTATCTGCGCTTGACGACAGGCCGCCGGCCCGACCGTTTGCAACGGCGCCGCGCGAGGCTTTCCCTGCGCACAGCTTCCCGCAGTGAGCCACGGTCTGATTATTCCGAAACCGCCGGACCGACGATTGGGTTGAGAGATGGCTGACGCGAGACCGATGGGCGTACGGGCACTGGACACGGGCCGGGCACAGGACAATCCTCACGCCGGGCTCGCGTGTCCGATCTGTGGCGGCCGCCATTTCATCGCATCCGACGCGGGCCGTTTCGCGAAAGGCGGGCTGCCACCGAAATGCGAAGCCTGCTCCGGCCTTGAGCGGCATCGCATCGTCCGCGCGATGTTCGACTGCCTTCCCGACGGTTTTCTTCGGGGAAAGTCGGCTCTGCAGTTTTCCCGCGACCCGGGCGTTCCGATGGAGCGGCTCGGGGACATCGATGTGTCCATCTACGGCGGCGACAATTCTCTCGACATCTGCCGGCTCGACCGGCCCGACGACAGCTATGACTGGGTCATCGCCAATCATGTGGTCGAGCACGTGGGCGATGATGCCGCCGCGCTCCGCGAGATGCTGCGGGTGGCCAAGCCGACAGGTTTCGTTCAGATGACCGTCCCCAGCCCCTCAAGCCAGCTGTGGACCGAGGACTGGGGACACGCCGATCCCGCAGCCTACGGCCACTATCGCGGTTACGGCTCCGATCTGCCGTTCGTGCTTGCGGATGCGCTTGACGGTGCCCACGGGCTGCAGGCCATCGGCTGGGACAGCGTGATCACCAGCCGCTGGGAGCCGGTCTATTTCTTCTCCCCCACGCGCGAGGCGATCACCGCTCTGGGAATGGCCTTGAAGGCCGGCGGGTTTCCCGTTCTTGCCGCGTCGGCCTGAACCCGGTCAGACCGCTTCTCAGACATCGATCAGCCGTGCGACCTCCGCGCGCAGTACCGGCAACAATTCCGTCTCGAACCAGGGATGCTTCTTCAGCCAGGCGTTGTTGCGCCAGGACGGATGCGGAAGCGGCAGGATGCGCGGCCGGCGCTCGTCGTCCAGGATCTCGCGCCAGTGGCTGACGGTTTCCGTCAGGCTGCCCTTGCGGCTGCGTCCCAGATGATAGGCCTGCGCATATTGGCCGATGGCCAGAATCAGTTCGACCTTCGGCATGGCCGCGAAGAGCCGGTCGTGCCAGAGGGCCCGGCATTCGCGACGCGGCGGCAGATCGCTCCCCTTCGCATCCAGCCCCGGAAAACAGAAGCCCATGGGCACGATGGCCAGGCGGTGCGGATCATAGAAAACCTTCCGATCGACGCCGAGCCAGTCGCGCAACCGGTCGCCGGACGGGTCATTGAACGGAATGCCGGTGGCCTGTACGCGGGTGCCCGGCGCCTGGCCCGCGATGCACAGCCGGGCCGATGCGCTTGCCTGCACGACGGGCCTTGGCTGGTGCGGCAAAACGGTTCCCTTCGGCGCCTCGACGCAGGCGCGGCAGGCCCGCACCTCATCGAGAAGCCGCGCAAGATCGTCGCCGCGGGCGCTCTCCGCCTCGCCCATAGCCTCCTGTCCCTGACGCGTCATGCCGCGGCGCTCGGCCGCGCGGACACCTCCGCGTGCCAGCGGTTCAGATTGACGAGCGCTTCGGGGATCTCGAGCTTTGCGGGCTTGCAAAAGTCAACCGCGCAAAGAGCGGTGATGTCGGCGATGGTGAAGCGGGCGCCCGCAATGAACGGCCGCCCCGCCAGTTCCATGTCGAGAAATTCAAGCTGCGCCAAGGCTTTCGGGCGGTTCGCCTGTCCCCATTCGGCGACCTGCGGCACTTCCATCTTCGCCATGGCGGGATGCAAATGGCGAAACACCGCAGCAACCGCGCCAAACAGGCTGAGTTCCATGCGGCGGTTCCACATTTCCACGATGGCCTTGTCGAGGGCGCCCACGCCCATCAGCGGGGGCTCCGGCTGCAGTTCCTCGAAATAGCGGCAGATGGCGACGGTTTCGGCGATAACCGTGCCGTCTTCAAGCTGCAATGCCGGCGTCCGCTGGTACGGGTTGAGCGCTGTGTATTGCGGCGATTTCTGCTCCATCGCGCCGATGTCGACCGGCACGAGCGGGATCGAGATTCCTTTCTCGGCCAGGAAAATGCGCACCCGGCGCGGATTCGGCGCACGGCCTCCGTCATACAGTTTCAGCGCCGAAAAACCGGAACCCGTCATAAGCCGTTTCTCCCTCGTCGCGTGCAAGGTCCTCGCGCCAGCATCGCGGCCCCATTCAAAGCCCTGAATGAGACTGTTTGCAAATCGTTAACCATATTTCTGAGGCCGATCTTAAGGGTTGATGACGAAGATGCGTCGGAATTGGTTCCACTTTGTAATTCCCGCGCAACCGAAGAGCCGCCTTTCGGCATGATAGACAAACCGAATGTGACGGGCGTCGAGAAGACCGCCCTCAACAGCGAAAGAGCAGGCCGCCGCCGCGCCGTGCAACGCACGGTCACGGGCATGCGCGAGCAATTGAACACCACCAACGGCATGCGTCCCGAGTTCGACCATGAACTGACGCTGATCTATGCCAAGACGCGCATCAGCGCGGCCTTCGCCTTGCCCGCCTTCGCCATGATCATCGCCGGCATCTGCTATTTCTGGATCGGCGCGGCCAGCATCGCCACATGGATCAGCTCCGTCACGCTGGCGCATCTGCTGATGCTGTCGATCTGCTCGCGATTCGAGAAGACACCGATCGCCGATCTGAACCTGAAGCGCTGGCGGCGCAATTTCGTGATGGGCGATTTCCTCCAGGGCCTTTCCTGGGCGGCGATCATGATGCTTCCGGTCAACACCGCCAACACCGCCAGTTTCGAGGTGTTCCAGTTCGCCACGGTGCTGGTGATCATCGCCATGATGACCATGCTGTCATCGAACCTGCCGCGCGCGCTGTTCGCGGCCACGCTGCCGATCACCCTGGCGATGGTCTATGTCTTCGTGCAGCAGAAGGAGCCGATCTTCTACGCTATGGCTGCCATGGCCGTGGGCGCCCAGATCTTCTTCGTCATCCTCGGCTTCCGCATGCACTCGTCGAACGTGATGATGCTTCAGTACCGGGCGCAGAAGGACGAGTTGATTGGCGAGCTCGAGCAGGCCAAGGCCGTCAGTGACGACAGCCGCCGCCGGGCAGAGGAAGCCAATCTCGCAAAATCCCGGTTCCTGGCTACCATGAGCCACGAACTGCGCACGCCGCTCAACGCGATCCTCGGGTTCTCGGAAGTGATGCAGAACGAAGTCCTCGGTCCGATGCAGAACGCGACCTACAAGGACTACGCCGCCGACATCCACAATTCCGGCCAGCACCTGCTCAACCTGATCAACGAGATTCTCGATCTGTCACGTATCGAGGCGGGCCGCTACGAGCTCAACGAGGAAGCCACCACGCTGGTGCATATCGTCGAGGACTGCCTGCATCTGATGAAGCTGCGCGCCAAAAGCAAGAGCATCAGCTTCAACGACCAGTTCGAACAGGACCTGCCGAAACTCTGGGCCGACGAACGCGCCGTACGTCAGGTGGTCCTCAACCTGATGACCAACGCGGTGAAGTTCACTCCGACGAACGGCGAGATAACGGTCAAGGTGGGCTGGACCGCCAGCGGCGGTCAGTATGTCTCGATCCGCGACAATGGCCCCGGCATTCCGGCGGACGAGATCCCGGTGGTTATGCAGGCCTTCGGCCAGGGGTCCGTCGCCATCAAGAGCGCGGAACAGGGCACCGGTCTCGGCCTGCCGATCGTCCAGGCGCTGGTGCAGATGCACGGCGGCAAGTTCGAGCTGAAGTCGAAACTGCGCGAAGGCACCGAGGTGATCGTCACCTTCCCGCGCACCCGCGTCATGGAAGCCATGCCGCAGGTCGAGCCGACCCACCGTCCCCAGCCGGCCGGCATGCGCCAGGCGTCGTAACGCCGGCACTCCTCATCCGATCGAGATGCTCAGGCCTTGTCGCTGACGCCCGCGTCGGCGAACGTCGCCATGCCGTCGTGCACCTGGGCCGCCGCCTTGACGATGCCGGCGGCGAGCGCAGCACCCGTCCCCTCACCCAGCCGCATTCCGAGATCCAGCAGCGCCGTCTTGCCCATGGCGTCGAGCGCGCGGCGGTGCGCGGTCTCCGCCGAGACATGACCGAACAGGCAATGGTCCAGCGCGGATGCATCCATCTGCAGCAGCACGGCGGCGGCGGCGGTTGCGACGAAACCGTCGACGATCACCGGTACGCGCTGCAGCCGCGCGGCCAGGATGGCGCCAGTCATGGCGGCGATCTCGCGCCCGCCGAGGCGGCGCAGTACTTCCAGCGGGTCCTTCAGCGCGCCGTCGTTGCGCGCGATCGCCCTGGCGACCACCTCCGCCTTGCGGGCGATGCCGGCCGTGTCGTGCCCGGTGCCGGGGCCGACCCAGTCGCTCGCCTCTCCGCCATACAACGCATGGAAGATGGCGGCCGCCACGGTGGTGTTGCCGATGCCCATCTCGCCGATGCACAGGAGATCCGTGCCGCCGGCAATCGCCTCCATGCCGTAGGCGATGGTGGCGGCACAGGTCGGCTCGTCCATCGCGTCTTCCTCGGCGATGTCGCCGGTGGGAAACTCGAGCGCCAGCTCGAAGACCTTCAGGCCGAGATCATGGGCGATGCAGATCTGGTTGATGGCGGCGCCGCCGGCGCCGAAATTGGCGACCATCTGCGCCGTCACGTCGGCCGGAAACGGCGAAACACCCTGTTTGGTGACGCCGTGGTTGCCGGCGAACACCGCGACCAGCGGCCGAGTCACCTTGGGACGGCCCTCCCCCTGCCACGCGGCGAGCCATTCTGCCAGTTCCTCGAGCTTGCCCATGGACCCGGCCGGCTTGGTGAGCTGCGCGTCACGCGCGCGCACCACGGCCACGGCGTCCATATCGGGGCCCGGCATCTGCGGCAGAAGATTGCGGATGTCGTCGAACGGAAGGCCGGTGGGCGTCTGGCCGGGCAGGGTCTGGGACATGCGGGCGATCTCCGGATAGGCAATTGGCATTGGCGCGGGTTTGGCCGCGATCTATAACCACCGGTGTCGCAAACACAAGCACGGACGCCAACACCCATGAAGACGCAGGGAAACCGGTTCGCGGCGCTCTGGCTCGCCGACATCGCTGCGGCGATACGATTCTTCTCGCGCGTGCCGGTGCCGACCCTGGGCCCCGATGATGATCCAATTCGCATGCCGGATTTTTCTCGCGCCGCGCGCGCCATGCCGATTGCCGGGGCGCTGGTCGCGCTTCCCGCGGCAATCCTGCTGCTGGTTCTCAGCCTCACTGCACTGCCGCCCATGGTGATCGCCGCGCTCACGCTGTGCGCGCTGATCGCCACCACGGGCGGGCTGCATGAGGATGGGCTTGCCGATGTGGCGGACGGCTTCTTCGGCGCGCACTCGGTCGACAAGCGGCTGGAGATCATGCGCGACAGCCGGGTGGGCACCTATGGCGTGCTGGCCCTGGCCCTGGCACTGATCACGGCGACCGGTCTGCTCGAGGCGCTTCTGGTCCGGCACGGAGCCTGGATCACGACTCTGGCGCTGGTGGGCAGCGGCGCGGTCAGCCGTGCGGTGGCGCTTTGGCCATGGACCATGCTTCCCTGCGCGCGCCCGGGCGGCCTTGCGGCGCAGGCGGGCCAACCGGGACAGGAGGCCGTCGTCAGCGGCTTCGTGCTCGGCGCCGTCCTGGCTTTGCCTCTGGCCGTCGCCGTCGGCGTGGCCCACTGGTTTGTCGCCGTGGCAGCGAGCAGCCTGGCCGCCCTCGGCGTGAGCCTGCTCGCGCGTACCA
>JBFHII010000055.1:0-10255 GCA_041596535.1 Breoghania sp.
ATGACCAGCCACGGCGTATCGTCGACAGCGAGCGCAATGCGGCCTCCGCGCTGCTGCGGGAATTGCAGGGTACGGTGGAGACCGTCGACGGAATTGCCTGCGAGACCCGCATTGTGCTGGCCGATCCTTTCGCCGGCATCGTGCGGGCAGCCGAGGAGGAGGAGCCGGACCTGCTCGTCATCGGACGGCATCGGCGGCAGGCGCTGCGGGACGTCTTCGTGGGCACCACGGCCGAACGGACAATCCGCTCCGTGAACTGTCCTGTGCTTATGGTCAATGCGCCGCCCGTCGGTCCGTATGGGCACGTGATGCTGACGACAGACCTGTCCGAGGGGGCGGAGGACGCCATGAAGGCCTGCACGGCGCTCGGCATCGCGCGGGACGCCAAAAAGTCGACACTGCATGTCTTCGACGCGCCGGCGGTCCATCTGGCCATGAGCCACACCATGCCGGCGGATGCGCGGCAGGCCTATCTCGACGAGCAGCGCGACGAGGCCTCCCGCAATCTTTCGGCGTTCCTGAAATCGACGGACTGGCGATCAAGCCGCCAGAATGTTCGTCAGTTGCGCAACCCGCCGGCGGACGAGATTCTCAAGGCGGCAAGGGAGCAATCCGTGGACCTTGTCGTCGTCGGCACCCGCGGGCGCCGCGGCGTTGCCAGGTTCGTTCTGGGCAGCGTCGCTGAAGCCGTGCTGCGGATGGCCGATCTTGACGTCCTCGCCGTTCCGCCGTCCGTGAAGGCCTGAGCGGACGCGGGGCGTCCTGACGGCTTCAGGGCGTTGCGACGTGCTGAAAAATCAGCTTGTCGATCCGCAATCCATCCATGTCGGCGATCTCGATGATCCAGCCGTCGACGCGGATGCATTGCCCCACCGTCGGCATGTCGCCGAGGTGCTGCAGCACGAAGCCCGCCACTGTCTGCACGTTCGGCTCGGTCTCGAGAGCAAGCCCGAGGTGTTCCCGGAGTTCATCGACGGGCATTGAGCCGGCAATCAGCAGGGAACCGTCCGCGCGCGCGACGAGTTTTGGCTCGTCCGCGTCGGTCTCGTCGAAGCCTCCCGCGATCGCGCCCAGGACATCCATGGGCGTGATGATCCCTTCGAAATGGCCGTATTCATCATAGACGAGAAGCATGTGGCAGGGGGAGTCGCGCAGCCGGTCGATCACGTCGAGCGCCGGCATGGTTTCCTGGATCACCGGTGCCGGATGCATCAGCGCCAGCGCGTCGAACTCGGCATCGGCCGTGGCGAGGAGATCGCGGCTGTGCAGCAGCCCGACAATGTCGTCCAGCCCGCCCTGGCGCAGGGGAAGGCGCGAGTGGCCGGAGGCCTGGAAGCGGGCGAGGATCTCGGCTCGCGTTTCGTGCGCTTCGGCGATCTCGACGTCATGGCGGGGGGTCATCAGTCCCCGAGCGCGCCGGTCGGAGAAGCGCATGACGCCGCCGATCAGGTCCTTTTCCGCTCGATGGATGACGCCGGCTCCGGCTGCTTCCGACAGCAGCATCCGGATATCATCGTCGCTGACGGAGGCGTCGCGCTGGGCCGTCTGGCCGAGCAATCGCAGAATGACCTTGCCCGAGCGGTCGAGCAGCCAGACCACGGGCGCCGCGACCCGGGACAGCAGGAGCATCGCGGGTGCGACACGGACCGCGACACGTTCCGGCGCGGCCAGCGCGATCTGCTTGGGCACCAACTCGCCGATGATCAGCGACAGATAGGTGATGGCGATCACGACGAGGCCGACGCCGATTTCATCGGCGATTCTCGCCGGGATGCCGAGATCCGGCAGGACGGCGGCCAGGCGGATACCGATCGTGGCGCCGGAAAAGGCGCCGGCGAGCACCCCGACCAGCGTGATGCCGATCTGCACGGTCGAAAGGAAGCGTCCGGAATCCTGCGCCAGAGTCAGCGCGACCGTGGCGCCGCGTTCGCCGCGCTCAGCCCGCACCTTCAATCTTGCCGGCCGTGATGCGACCACCGCCAGTTCTGACATCGCGAGCAGGCCGTTCAGGCCGATCAGAAGCAGAATGAGGAGGATCTCGAGAAACATGAGCGAATCCGGCGCGTAACGCGTGCTAAAGGGTGCGATCGTTGACACCTGTTGTAGCCTGATCACGCCATGGTTTCATCGGGCGATTTGTCTTTGTCCCGGCGCAGGGTCGCGGCCGCGCATTCTAACCGAGCAGCGCCAACCCCGCGCCGCCGAGGGCCGCGACGATCACGACGATCCACGGCGGCGCCTTCCACGCCATCAGCAGGACGAAGCAGCCCAGGGCCAGCGCGAAATCGCGCAGGTCATGAATGGCGCTGGTGAAAACGGGTGCATAGAGCGCGGTGCCGAGAATGCCGACGACGGCGGCGTTTGCGCCCTGCATGGCCGATTGCGCCCAGGCCTTGCGGCGGAAGCCATCCCAATAGGGAAGCACACCGGTCAGGATCAGGAACCCGGGCGCGAACAGAGCCAGCAGCGCGAGCGTGGCGCCAAGCGCGCCATGCGGTTCCGGTCCGAGGACCGCGCCAAGATAGGCCGCGAAGGTGAACAACGGTCCCGGCACCGCCTGCGCCGCGCCGTATCCGGCCAGAAACGCGTCGGGCGTCACCCAGCCCGGTGCCACGGTGCCGGCCTCGAGCAACGGCAGGACCACGTGGCCGCCGCCGAAGACCAGCGCGCCCGCGCGATAGAAACTGTCGATGATCGCCAGGGCCTGTGCGTGCCCGGCCATCAGGGGCAGCGCGACGAGACCTGCGCCGAACAGCACCAGGGCCACGGCCGCCGTCGTCCGTGAGACCGGTCCCGCAATCGGCGTTCCCTGCGCGCCTGATGCACGGCACACGGCCAGCCCCGCCAGCCCGCCGAATACGATGGCGCCGATCATCCCTGGCGCGCCAGGCAGGAAGGCCAGCAGGATGACCGCGGCAAGCGCGATGCTGGCCCGCTCGCGGTCGGGACAGAGGCTGCGCGCCATGCCCCAGACAGCCTGCGCCACGATGGCGACGGCGACAATCTTCAGGCCATCCAGCACGCCGGCTCCCAACGGTCCGGAAATGCGGGCCGCCGTCATGGCGAACAGGAACAAAACCAGGGCGGAGGGCAGGGTAAAGGCGACAAATGCCGCCAGTGCGCCAAGCCAGCCGGCACGCATCAGCCCCAGCGCGAAGCCGGTCTGGCTTGATGCGGGCCCGGGCAGGAACTGGCACAGCGCCACCAGGTCGGCATACGCGGCATCCGTCAGCCATTTCCGGCGGGTGACGAACTCCTCGCGGAAATACCCCAGATGCGCGATGGGGCCGCCGAAGGAGGTGAGGCCGAGCTTCAGGAAGGCGACAAACACGTCTGCCGCATTGTCTGCCCCGGAAGTACCCGCCGGGACGGTCGCCCCCGCGGCGTGTTTCTTCGCATCCATGGCTTCCCCCCAAAACCGCCTGCAACCCGCTTCTTATGCCCTGCGCGTGTGGCCGTGTCACGACGACGGCAGGGATTTGGGATGGCAGTAACCGCTGATCGCGGTGGCAGGGGAGGCCACGCTGCATGTGGGGTATGCGGCGCTCATCCGGTCCGGGATAGGCCGGACGGATGTTTGCGTCAGTGTGTCTTGTCGAGCTGGGACAGGGCCAGCTCGACCTCGCGCAGCATCGGCTGCTCGCCGCCGGTCATCGGCGATTCACCGGCGGCGCGCACCAGGGCGCGTTCGTCCTGTTCCCAGCGCTCGAGCAGCTCGCGCTTCTTCTCTGAATCCAGCGACGCGGCAAGCACCGATGCGGGTTTGTCAAAATGCGCGCGGGGATCCTTCAGCATCTCTTCATAGGAAATCTGCGTGTTCATATCTTTGCTCCGTATGGATTTTAGGGGATCTGGGGCTAAATCCGGGGCGCCGGCGCGCGGCGCCCTCGGGTCTCGGTCAGCCGGCTTCGGCCGACAGCGCTGCCTTGGCGTCGTCCAGCCGGGCCCGGCATGCTTCCTCGTCGCCTTCACGCGCGGCGCGTTCCGCCTTGTCCAGGTCCTCGGCGGCGGTGGTGTCGGACGGCGGGCGGCCGAACCAGTTCTCGCGCGGCAGGCCGTCACCGACCGGCACGGTCACCTCACCGGTGGTCGTGGTGACGTCGACTTCGCCTTCCTTGGGTTCTTCGGTGCCTGCCTCGGTATCGGCGTCCGCTTCCACGCCCGCTTCCGCGCCCGCGCTAACGGCTGTGTCCGTACGCATGCCGGTCTCCGTCGAGGCGCCGGTGCCGAGCGGGGTGATCGTGGCGGTGGTAAGCGTCTCGGCCGAGGCCTCCGTGTTGTCGGCGTCATGGTCGCGGGTGCTCGCCTCGCCGCTCTCCATCTCGGCGCGCAAGGCCGCCACCTCGTCGAGGCACGCGGCCTTGACGCCCTGCACCGTCATCGGTGCGGCGATGGCAAGCGAAAACAGGGCGGTGGTGAACTGTGTTCTGGCCAAGGTCATCGGTCGTTTCCTTTCGATTGAGCCCTTTCGATCCTGTCCGGGCCTTTTCAGCGGTGTCGGGGGGACAACTCGCAATCGGCCCCGATGGTTCCCGGCATCGCGTTTCCAAGGTCGTGCTCTCCGTGCGCTGACGGCCGTCGTGTCGCGGCGCGGGCCGGGAGTACGCAAGTTTGTGATGTGATCGTTGGAACGAAACGGCGTCTCGCCGAGTTGACAGGACGAGGCACCGGAAATGGCGACGCCACGTTGGTGCCAAACCGCTCATGCGAGCGGGAGCCGCTTTGAACCTTAGCAACGAAAGGACGCGTCATGCGGAAGACTGTCCCAACCGAACAAGCCCGTCAGGGGGAAGCCGGCCGGCGTGTCTTTTATGTGCTCGCCGCGAGCCTCGTGCTGGGCGGCCTGTTCCTCGGCGGGATGAGCCTGTGGGTCTGGAACAAGGACACGGACAGTGCCCGGCCGCAGGCGGGCGTCGAGATGTCTGGAAATACCCCGTCCGGCTGAACGGCTCTGGCATCCGGCCGTAACGACCAAAACCGCGCACCGCGCGCCCATCGTGATGCGGAGAGGCGCGATCCCGCGCAGGCGGGCCCCAGGGATCCAAGGGATCAAAGCCGCGCGGCGCAACACTGTCAAAGGAGAACTGTCATGGGAATTGAAGTTGGTGGCCTTCTTGGTCTCATCATTCTGGTGCTCGACGTCTATGCGATCGTGCGCATCGTCGGCTCCGCCGCCTCGACCGCAAGCAAGGTCTTGTGGGTGGTCCTCATCCTGGTCCTGCCGGTCATCGGCTTCCTGATCTGGCTTCTCGCCGGTCCGTCGAAGCCGTCCTACGCGTAGACCGCAGCGCCGGGCTTGCCATCGCAGCGAGCTGAAAGGAGATCGACATGATTGACCGATTGCCCCAGGTCGACGGTGCCGCCGTCGCCGATATCGATCCGCGGACCGCTTACGGCTCTCCGCAGGAAATCGAGGATGCGCCCGGGCTGAGCGCCGTGCAGAAGCAGCAGCTTCTTGCCCGGTGGGCCGAGCTCTCGAAGAGCGACGCGGGCAGCAACCCCAAGGTCGCGGAGAGCGCCGAGGCGACGCAGGAACACATGGCGGCGCGCACGGCGCCGCCGCTCGAACCGTCCGGCGACCGGTGAGTGTTCCGCCGCCGCGAGCAACTCCACGCGGCGGCGGCTTATCGGGCCGTTCGTGCGTTCCTGATCTGGCTGTCCCACGAGAGACGGCGTTCGGGATCCGGTTCCGGGTGCAGCCCGGCCGGCCGGATATCGGCTGCCCGGCCGGACAAAAGAAAATTCCGGATTGTCGGGAACCGATTGCGCACTCAAGCGTTCTTTCACCGGAGACAGACTGCAATTTCCCGCCCTGCGGTGCGTTGGTGCTTGGGGCGGGCGTGAATCAATGGAGCGGAAACGTGAGCGCAAACAACCAGATGAACCAGCGCAGCACGCCGCTCCAAGATGAGTTCAGCGGCATGGACGATGACGCAGACCCTGCCACTATCCATAACGCACACGATGAAGGAGCTGGAATGTCGGATCCCGGATCCACGCTGCACGAGGCTGTGAACGCTGCCGGACGGTTCGGTCCTGGTCGCGAGTTGGATACCGAAATCCACTCCAGGATCGGAAGCCAGTTGAAGGCGCTTTACAACGACGTGGTCGAGCAGCCGGTACCGGACAGGTTCGCCGAGTTGCTGCGCCGGCTCGAGGCACAATCCAGCCCTGATTCCGCTCGGGAGAACAGTTGATGGGCGACGTCTCGGACACTCTTCGCGCGGAGTTCATCGCGTGTATTCCCAGTCTGCGTGCCTTCGCCGCCTCGCTCGTGGGCGTCGGCGACCGCGCCGATGACCTCGTGCAGGAAGCCCTGATGAAAGGGTGGGGGAACCTGGATTCCTTCACCGAAGGGACAAATGTCAGGGCCTGGTTGTTTACAATCCTGCGGAATGCTTTCTACTCCAACTACCGGAAAACCAAACGCGAAGTTCAGGACGTGGACGGCACCTATTCCAGCAAGCTTGCCGAGCATCCGCAGCAGGACGGTCATCTGGACCTTGCGGACTTCCGGCGTGCGCTCGACACCTTGCCGAGCGATCAGCGTGAAGCCTTGATTCTCATCGGCGCCTCGGGCTTTTCATACATCGAGGCGGCGGAAATTTGCGGCTGTGCCGTTGGCACGGTGAAGAGCCGGGTCAATCGCGCGCGCGCCCGGCTTGCGGAACTTCTGACCGTTGAGTCGGCAGATGACTTCGGGCCTGACGAGTCGGTGCAGGCCATCCTTTCAGTGACGACGACAACGGCAGTAAAAAGTCGTGCCATGGGCTAAACTTCCACCGACGAGCACACGGCTCGATCGTCGACTATTCAGCTATATGGCGGCGGCACTTGTGCCGCTCGCCGCGCTGGCGTTTGTGTTTTCCTATTCCGACCATTTGCGCCGGGCCGAGGACGAACAGTCCCGGTTCGTCGACTATGCGCGCCTGATCGGCCAGTCGAGCGCCAAGATCATCGCGCGTACGGAAGGCTATGCCGCCGCGCTCGCCTCCGGCCAGCCGGGTGATTTCAGCGATTGCGTGACGATGTTTGATGCCGTGCGCGCCGAGATGCAGGAAGCTGTGCAGCTTCGCGTGACGTCCAATACGGATGAGGTCCTGTGCGAGCGCAGCATGGGCCAGGTGCAGGCGGATGCGTTGGGACAGGAGGAGCCGCCGGTACAATTGGAACGAACGGTCCCGGTCTCGCGCATAAGCGAGGAGACAGGCGTCCGCGTCGAAATTGGCCTGCGTCCGCAATCCCTTCTGGCCGCCCCGATCGCCGCGACCATCTCCAGCCACATCAGCTTCGCGCTGCTCAGCCAGGAAGGCGAGGTATACGCCGCCTACGCGGACAACTCCGTCGAGAGCAGCAATTTTCGCTCGATGCTCGAGAATACGGAACTGGGGGAACTGCCGCTGCACGCGCGGCAGACCACCCGGGACGGGTGGACGGTGGCCGCCGTGGCGCTGCCGGGCACCAATTTCAGGATTCTGACGGGCGCGCCGCCGTCGACGGCGATGTTCGAACCCTGGATCAGCATGGCCAAGGCCCTGCTGCTGCCGATCTCGCTGTTGGCGGTGGTATTCGTCGTCCTGCGCTTCGGTACGCAACGGTTTCTTCTGCGCTACATCCGGCATATCTACGCAACGTTCCGCCGCTACGGATCCGGCCAGTCCGATGCGCGCGTGGGTAATCTCGACACCGCGCCTGCCGAGATCAAGCTGCTGGGCATCACCTTCGACATGATGGCCGACCGGATTGCCTACCGGACGCGGGATCTCGAGGCATCGCTTGCCGAGCAGCAGCGGCTGACGCGCGAGTTGCATCACCGCATCAAGAATACCCTGCAGATGATTTCAAGCCTTCTGGGCATGCAGCGGCGCGAGGCTGCGCAACCGTGCGAACAGGCGGCGCTGCGCGTCGCGCTCGAGCGGGTACTTGGTATTTCCGCTGCCTACCGGGTGTCCTATGCGACCAATGAGGGGACCGACGTGGGGCTCGAGTCCCTTGTGCGCGAGGTCGTTGAATCGTTGCGGGAGCCGGCCAGGCTGCCGCGCGGCGCCGTCCAGATTTCCGCGGACGGTCAATCGCAAACGGCGATCGTGCTCGACAAGGCCATTCCGCTGGCCTTCATCCTGGCGGAACTTCTGCCGCCGCGGTTCAGCGCCCTGTCGCCGGGGGAAATCATCAAGATCGACGTCACCGGCGGGACCAGCGCCGTGCTGGAGATTTCCGGTGCCAAGGGGATCAACGACACGTCGCTGGGGGGCGAGAACGAAGCGCCTCTGAAAGCGCGGCTGATGCGCGCCTACCTGCGCCAGTTGTCGGCCACATGCACGACGGTCGGTTCCTTGACCAGGCTCGAGATGCCGCTCGACGTTCTTCACTGAAAGTCTGCCGGGCAGGGGCGCGGGCCTGGCGATGTGATGCATGAGCCCACCGCATACGAAAACGCTCCCATGGGGGGATCCATGGGAGCGTTGTCGTATTGGGAGGACAGGTGCGCGGTGGTCAGACCGCCGGGGGGCGTCGGCCGGTCACCAAACCGTAGATCAGGGAGATGGCAAACAAGGCGATTGCGACAAAGAAAATGATCTTCGCAATACCGATTGCCGTGCCCGCGATGCCGCCGAAGCCAAGAACAGCAGCAATCAACGCGATGATGAAGAAAGTCAGTGCCCAGCCTAACATGGTTGTTCTCCTGTAATAAAACCCGGCGCCGTCTGCGCCTTCGGTGTAACAACGGACGGGGCGGCGATTGGTTCATTTTTATTTGTAAAAAAGATCCGGGGCGTCGGTGAGTGGCGCCGTTCACGCAGGTGGTCGCACCCGACTGCGGGACTGGTCCGGAAGTCCGCGCCCTGAGCGCGCGCGGGCGTATGCCGGTTCAAGGCCCTGGCATCAGCCGAGCGACCCTGTCCCGATTGAAGCGCTCGGGTCCGAACCCGCAAACCTGGATCATGTCGGGCTGGGTCTATGGTGTTGGGTCAATTGGGTTGCGTCATGTGGGGCATCGCAGGGGGCTCGCGCAGCCGCGATCCGGCGCAGCGTCGCCCGGCCCTCGAAAATCAAAAAGAAATGAAACCGGCCGGAACCTTTCCGATGGTCGCCGGTTGTCTCCATGTAAATCGGCCGCGTCTTGCAGCTGTCCTGAACAAACGTCCGCAGGACGCGGCCTCAATGTCATTCGACATAACGGGAGACGCTATCATGATCCGCACTCTTTTGACCACCACCGCTGTTGCTGCCCTGGTCTCGACCGGCGCGCTTGCCGCTGACGACACGAAAACCATGGACGCGCCGGCAGCGATGGAGAACACGCAGGCGATGGACAATACGACGTCGACCGTCGGCATCGCGGTGTTCTCCACGTCGCCTGACGGGATGTCGATGGACAGCGAAGCCGGCTATTTCTCGGCCCATTCCGGCCAGATCCTGGCGAGCACGCTGATCGGCCAGACGATCTACAATGGCACCGGCGAGGAAGCCGAGGCCATTGGTGATGTGAACGACGTCGTGCTTGGTCCGGACGGCCAGGCCGAAGCGGTTGTCGTCGGTGTCGGCGGCTTCCTTGGCATGGGCGAGAAAGATGTCGCCGTGGACTTCGAGCGTCTCGGCTGGACCGAGCGCGATGGCGAGAAGTGGCTGACCATGGCCGCGACGCAGGACGAGCTGGAAAACGCCCCGGCCTTTGACCGCGCCATGCTGGTTGCCGATGCCCGCATGTCCAATGAGACCATGGCAAACGAAACCATGGCATCCGACCAGCGCAATCCGGCCGATGACACCATGGCGCCCGGCGCCACCGCGTCGCGTGACGTGACCGGCGCGGATGATCACAACACCCAGGTTGTTGTCGATGCGTCGACGGCAAGCGCCGACGAGATGATCGGCACCACGGTGTATGGCGCCCGCGAGGAAAATCTCGGTGAAGTCAGCGATGTGATCGTCTCCGCCGACGGCAAGGTCGAGGCCTACATCATCGATGTTGGTGGCTTCCTCGGCATCGGCGAGAAGCCCGTCGCACTCAAGGCTTCGAAGCTGGACCTGAAGAAGGACGACTCCGGCACGCTGCACATCTACACGACGTTCACCCAGGAGCAGCTTGAGTCCTTCCCCGAGTATTCGGAAGAGGCTTACGCGAAGAACCCGGACGCGGTTCTCGCCCAGTAAGACCTGGTTTCTCCGGTGCGCCGGAGAGCCACGAAAAACGCCAGCGAAAGCTGGCGTTTTTTTTGTGGTGAGCGGGTTTTCCGAGGAACTTTCCGCC
>JBFHII010000056.1:0-10222 GCA_041596535.1 Breoghania sp.
CCGGCTCATACCGAGCGATTGCCCGTCTGCCCTCGCCCGTATCTCTGCATCCTGAAAGCAACAATCTGTCTTATTGAACTAAATATAAACAAATGTCGGGCATGTTTTAATCACCGAGGCGGCATTCCAGTTTTGGAGTGCATTGTGTGGTAATTAAAATCTGCGCAATGCAAGTAATATTTCTTTAACCATGCTGGAAATGTCAACTTGGAAGCGAAAAATTCGAGCAGCAATTAACTTTGTGGCAATAACCACTTCGTATTCTTTCGCCAGTTTCGAGCGGCCGAACCAAAAAAACCGCCGAACAGGTGCTGTCAAAACACGTGGAACTAGGAGCTAGAGTTATGCAGAACATTTTCGCCCGTTTTCTGAAGGACGAGTCCGGTGCAACCGCCATCGAGTATGGCCTCATCGCAGCCCTGATCGCCGTTGCCGTGATCACCGCGCTGACGACCCTGGGCACCAACCTCACCAACACCTTCAACGCGGTTTCGACCAAGCTGACGGCAACGGCCACCACGTCTTCCTAAGATTTGGCGGCGCGACGCGCCAAGGCGCGATCGCTCTTGCACGGATTGTTTGGTTCGATCCGACAACCGGGTGGCAGAAGCCACCCGGTTCTCCCAAGAATTCCCGCCACTGGCGGGAATTTTTTTGTTTGCCCCATGCCTTTGCTGCAACCCGTTCCGGCGGCAAGGCCCGCCCCGGCACGCGACGCCTTCGCGCCGAGGTTAACGGGATGTTCAGCGCCGCGATGCTAGTATCACGGCGTGTTCCATCAGGGTATTTCCGATGCTGCAAAGCGCTGCTTTCGCCTTCTTTCCCGTCATTGTCACGTTGGCAGCGGTTTCCGACCTCATGACCATGACGATCTCCAACCGTTTCTCGGTCGCGCTGGTCGTCGGGTTCGCGCTGCTCGCGCCCTGGTTGCCGGGCATGGATCTCGCCTTGGCGGGCATGCATCTGGCGTCCGCCGCATTGGTGTTGGCGATCACCTTCACGCTGTTTGCCTTCGGCATCATCGGCGGCGGCGATGCCAAGCTTGCGGCCGTGATCGCCCTGTGGCTCGGCTGGGAGCCCTTGTTCGCCTTCACGGTCTATACCGCCGTGATCGGCGGGGCTTTGTGCATCGCGTTGCTGGCATTCCGCTCGCTTCCCATTCCCATCTTCGCGATGCGTCAGGACTGGATCATGCGGTTGCACGACCGCGAGGAAGGTGCGCCATACGGCATCGCGTTGGCCGCATCGGCGATGCTCGTCTATCCCGATAGCCTGTGGTCCGCGCTTCTCGGCTAATCTTTCAAAACGGTGCAAGGATGGTGAAAGCCGCCGCGGCTCGACGCGGGCGGGCGGCGCTGTATTGCTTGGTACTGTCTGCCCCATCGATTCTCCGAGCTCTGGGGCAACTGATGTCGTTTACATGATTTTTCAGTCATAATTTCCCGTTGCTTGGCGTGTGGCATAGTCACAATCCGGTAGACAATTCTTTTTAAATAAATTTGTGCGAGTGTTGCGGTCCTATTGGCGCCACAGACCGGATCATTTCTTGATGGCTTTTCCAGGTGGACTGCAGACCGCACCAGCCGATCTCGGTGAGGGGCCCTCGGATTTCGAAAATCTTTTCGCGTCGATGCGCATCGCGCAATGGAACTACGATCCCGCGGCCAACACCCTGACCTGGAAACAGAGTTTCGGCAGCAGCAATCGCAAGAACGTGGTGCTGCCCGAACCGGTGACTGAACCGCTGGCTGCCGTTCTCGAGCGATACAGTCCTGAGGACAGGCCCAATCTTCTGGCACATTTCGAAACGGCCTTGCATGATGGCCATGCGGGTCCGAGCCGCTTTGCCGTCTTCACGCGGGCGGGCGAACAGAGCTTTATCGAGAGCGTCGCAAGCCGTGTGGTGGACGCGAACGGCCGGCCGCATGTGACGGGGATCTATCGCAACTGCGCGTTGGACATGGCCACCGAAATCTCGCTGCGCGAGATAATGGGGCTGGTGGGCAAGATGACAACGGCGTCGCGCAGCGCGATCATCCTGGTCGACAGTCACGGCGGCATCCGTTCGGTCAACAGCGCGTTTTGCGAGATCTTCCAGCTCCCCGCGGAGCACGGGCTTGTGGGCCGCAATATCCGCAATGTACCGGGCCGCCTGGGAAAGGGACTGGTCAGCATGCTTGTTTCGCTGCTCGATATGGGCAGCCAGGATGTGAATGCGCAGAAGCGCTTTATCCTTCCAAGCGGCACCGAGTTGATGCTCCGCTATAAGATCTTCCGTTTCGGCGCCGTCGGGCGGACCGGCGGATTGCTGTTCAAGGCGGATCTCGACACCTCCAGCACGTTGGACATGGGGGCGCTCTTCGACCATCTGCCCACCCCGATGGTCGCCATCCAGATGAATGACCGCCGGATTGTCGCAACAAACGCGATGGCCCGGCGTTTTTTTGGGTTGGGCAAGGAACATCTGATGGAGGAGGATATTACGTCGCGCATCCTCGGCCCGTCGGATCTGCGTTCCGTAATGAGCTCGGTGTCATCGCTCGGTATCGAGAATGGCCACGTCTGCCAGATCAAAAGCCTGCACGGCGATACCCAGACCTATCGCCTTCGCGCGCTGCCCCATACCGACAACGACCGCCGGTTGCTGATCATCGAATTTCACATCAGCACGGACGAGTCCAAGACGCCGCGCTCCGGCGGTGCGCACCCGCATCGACTGCGCCTGCTCAAGCGCGTGGTCCAGCATCTCGATTTCTGATCGCTCGCCGGACATCATGCCCGCCAAGATCCGCTGCTACGAAGCCGCTGTCTGCGCGCAGGCGCATGATTCTCACTGCAGGGTTTCCGGCCCGCGGCGCGCGCGACCGCAGCTTCTTTTTCCGAACGCTGCCATGTCGGCTGGAAAAATCCAGGCGCGTTGGCTAGACAGGGCATACTGAATGGCGTGCAGCGTCGCCGGTCGGGCGCGCTGCCCGGTCGCGGATCATTGGGCGGACATCGAGCGTTGGTTGAACAATGAACATCGAACCAGATGTCGGCGATACGCCCATGCCGGAGGCCGGGGAATTCGTGCCGCCCTACCCGTATCGGGCGGAAAGCCGCGACTCCCTGATCTCCATGGTCGGCGCGGCGCGGCGCAACTTCCTGTCCATCTGGACAGCGAAGGCCTTTTCCCGGCCGCTCGATTACATCAACGTGCTGCGCCGCCAGATCGTCATCTGCAACAATCCGCGCTTCGTCCAGGAAACCTTCGTCAAGAAGCACGCCAACTACCAGCGCAAGACACCGCAGATGCGCACGGCGCTAAAGCCGCTGCTCGGCGACGGGCTCTTCGTGTCCGACCAGGAGGTGTGGCAACGCCGACGCAAGATCGTCGCACCGATCATCCATACATCGCGGCTGCGGGACTTCGCGCCGGTGATGATCGAGACCGCCCGCGAGAAGCGTGCGGAATGGCGGGAACGTGGAGATGGCGCCGAGCTCGATGCGCTGGCGGAAATGGCCCATTTGACCGCGGAGATCATCTGCCGCACGATTTTTGGCCGCGAACTCGGCCAACATTATGCTGCCGAGGTCGTAGAGGGGTTTTCCGACTACCAGCGGCATATCGACCAGATCGACCTGCGGTCCATGCTGGGATTTCCGGAATGGTTGCCGCGCTGGCGCGGCCGCGCGGTCAAGCGCTCGGTGCGCCGCATTCACGCGGTGCTTGATGAAATTATCGATGGGTATGCGGCGCGCGAGAGCAGTGGTGAGAGCTCGGTGATCGGGGGGCTGCTCGCCGCGCGCGATGACGATGGCAAACCGCTCAGCAAGGACGCCATCCGCAACGAGGCGGCCGTCATCTTCATGGCCGGACACGAGACCACCGCCAATACCATGGCATGGGCGTGGTTCCTGCTGTCCCAGGCGCCCTGGGCTGCAGACCGCCTGCATGCCGAACTCGATACGGCGCTGGAGGGCCGGGTCCCGACGCTCGAGGATGTGTCCCGGTTGCCCTACACGCGGGCGATCATCGAGGAGACGCTGCGGCTCTATCCGCCGGTGCCCATCCTGGGACGCGAGGCGATGGATGCGGATACCCTTGGCAATACGGAGGTGCGCAAGGGGGCGCTTGTGCTGGTTGTGCCCTGGCTGCTGCACCGCAATCCGACGCTGTGGTCCAAACCCGATCATTTCCTGCCCGAGCGGTTCCTGCCCGGCGGCGATGGTGCGACCCAGTCGAAATACGGCTATGTGCCGTTCAGCATCGGTCCGCGCATCTGTGCCGGTCTTGCGTTCGGATTGAACGAGGCGATCCTGTGTCTTGCTGTCCTCGCCCAGGAATTCACGCTCGACCTCGCTCCCGGCGAGGTTGTGGAGCCGGTATGCCGGCTGACATTGCGACCTGGCGAGCGGCTGCCGATGACGCTGCATCCGCGCCGGCGGTGATGGCACACACGATGATTCTCCGCAGTCCGGCATTGCGTGTGCGAGGGGCCGTCTCACGATGAAACTCGAGGACCTTCCGTTCACCGTGACGCGGTCGCCTGAGTCAGCCGGCCCAGGATGGCGCGCCTTGCGTGAGGGACCGGCCGCCCGGCGGGCATTCGTGACTCACTGGATCGCCGATCCCTTGCAGGGCGGCATCAATCTGGTCACGCATCATGCGTTGCGGCTGGTGCCGTCGTCCTGGTGCACACGCTTTGGCGGCGTGATGGCCGGTCTTGCGCATAATCGCTTTGCCAGGCGTCCGTTCGCATTGCGCATCGAACGAAACCTTTCCGCCTTGCGTCCGGACCTTGGCGCGGATCCCCGGGCGTTTCGCGGCAGCCTTGCACGCTGGTGGGCCAATGCCGGCCGTGCCTATGCCGAGTATTCCGTTGTCCATCGGCTTTGGCACGAGGGTAGGGTCGAGATCGCGGGCGGGGAGTACCTGGAGGCGGCGCAAGCGACGGGTCGTCCGCTGGTGTTCGCCGGTGTGCATCTGGGCAACTGGGAACTGGTGTTCGTCACGCTGCAGAACCTGCCCGCAAGGCCCATGTGCGGCACCTTCCAGCCGGAGCCGAGCCGCTTCGCCAACCGGGTGGTCTTCAACTTGCGCAAGCGATACGGAGGCTATGTGTTTCCGCCGGGTCGGCGCACAGCGATGCGCATCGTGCGGATCCTCAACGCCGGCGCTGCGAACCTGGTGATGTTCGTGGACGAGGTGCGCGGCTTTCAGATTCACCTGCCGCTGTTTGGTCGCAAGCCGCCGCCGCGCGGCAATGCGGTCAACGTCCTGAAGATCGCGCGGGCCACGAATGCGGTGATTCTTCCGGTTTACATGCTGCGGCTGGATGGTGCCCGCTTCCGGCTCACGATCCTGCCGCCCTTTGAACCGGAGGACAGCGGCGATGCCGGCCGCGATCTGCCGCGTAACGTCACCCGTCTCAGCGAGACTTTCGAGCCCATCGTGCGTGCCAACATCGAGCAATGGCACATGATGCCGGAACTGCGGCTGCCGCCAGGACCTTGAGCGAGGCGCTGTCAGGGCTGCGCGGCTATTAAATCCGGCCGGTCTTCCTGGGTGACGGCCGCATCAAGCGCCGCAAGGAACGCTGATTGCAGTCTGGTCGGGTGCCAGTTGCGCCGCAGGGTCACGCCGATGGGGCGTGGCGGATCGTTGAGCGCCACAGGCAGTGCCGTCAGAAGCCCCGTGCGCTCCTCGTAGGTGACCTGCCTGCGTGACAGGATCGCCAGCCGGTCGCTCTTGAGCAGCAATCCGCGCAGGACAACCAGCGATGATGTCACGATCAACCCTGGCGGCGGCGGTTGGTTGTCGCTGCACATCAGCGCGTCGAAATGCTCGCGCGTCGGTGTTCCGGCGCCCGGCACCACCCAGGAGAACCGCTTCAGATCTTCGATGCTGACCGTGGTTTGTCCGGCGAGCGGATGACCGCGCCTTGCGATTACCGACAGCGTATCGGGAAACAGGCTGCGTTCCTTCACATCGTCGGCGGGGGCGGGCATTCGCAACGCTCCAATCAGCATGTCGATCTCGCCCATGCGCAGCGCCTTCAATTGCCCATCGTAGGGGCCGTCGACGACACTGATCTCGGCGTCCGGATAGGCATCGGTCATGCCGGCCAGCGCGGCGGGAACGATTTCGGTGCGTACCAGCGGCAGGGTGCCGATGGTAAGTCGCCCCCGGACCACGCCCTTGGCTGCCTCCAGGTCCTCGTGCGCAGCCTCGATTTCCTTGAAGGCAAGGCTGGCGCGCATGGCCAGCAATCGGCCAAGCGGCGTCAGCGCCACGCCATGGCTGATTCGCTCGAACAGCGGCACGCCCGCCAGTTGTTCCAGATCCCGCCCCGCCCTGTGCACCGAGGGCTGGGCCTGATCGATGGCGCGCGCTGCCGCCGAAAAACTGCCTTCCTGCGCAATTGCGATCAGCGCGCGCAACTGTGTCGTGGTTGCCATGCGGTCGAGTGGCGTCGGCGGCTTTCGCGCGTTGCGCCTTGCGCTCTCGCCGATCCGCCGCGCAGCGCCGCCCAGCAGGTCAAGTGCCCGGTCGACGCGCAACAGCATGATCTCGCCTAGCGGCGTGGGGTACATGCCCGTGCTGCGGCGCTCGAAGAACCGGCAGCCGAAACGTCTCTCCAGCCGGCCGATCGCCTGTGTCACCGCGGGTTGCGATAGATGCGCCTGCCGCGCGGCGCCATGGACGGAGCGCAGATGAGCCGTCAGACTGAAGGCCCGCAAGTGATGAAAATTGGGCAGCTCTTGTTGTGTCATGCCGGCGGCTCCGGTGGATTGAGCCATACCTATAGCAAAATCTTATCAACGCGGGAGTCAATCGGAATTCCGTCCGGCCGCCTTTTGTCACATGGTCCGCGCGAAACGATATTGAGGAGTGCGTATTCATGGCGGAGTCGAACCCGACCGCGCTGGTCGTCAGCGCCCATTCGGCGGATTTCGTGTGGCGGGCCGGCGGCGCCATCGCGTTGCACGCGGCCAAGGGCTATGACGTGACCGTCGTGTGCCTGTCCTACGGCGAGCGCGGCGAAAGCGCCAAGCTGTGGAAGAACGAAGGCTGCACCCTGGACCATGTGAAGACGGAGCGCCGCAAGGAAGCCGAGAGCGCCGCCACGGCCCTTGGTGTGCACGACATCCAGTTCTTCGATATCGGCGACTATCCGCTCGGCATCACCGAGGACGCGAAGTACAAGCTCGTCGACACGATGCGCAAGGTCGCGCCGAAGTTCATCCTCAGCCACTCGCTGGACGATCCCTACAACACCGACCACCCGGCCGCGACGAAGATGACGCTCGAGTGCCGCATGATCGCGCAGGCCTGGGGGCACAATCCGGGCGAGAAGATCCTCGGTGCGCCGCAGCTCTACCTGTTCGAGCCGCACCAGACCGAACAGTGCGGCTGGAAGCCCGATGTGTTGCTCGACATCACCTCGGTGTGGGACCGGAAGTACGCCGCCATCCAGTGCATGCAGGGCCAGGAGCACCTGTGGGAGTATTACACCCGTGTCGCCAAGCAGCGCGGCGTGCAGGCTAAGCGCAACTCCGGCGGACAGGCCGGCGGCAAGAACGTGGAATACGGGGAAGGGTATCAGTCGATCTTCCCGCGCATGGTGGGAGAGCTCTGATGGCAAACACCTATCCCAATCCCGGCGAACACGTGGTGGTGCAGAACATCCAGCGCGTGGACGCTGCGGTGATCGCGGGCCTGGCGCAATGCGGTGTTGCGACGGTGCACGAGGCGCAGGGCCGCTTCGGGCTGCTGTCGGAAAAGTTGCGGCCGATCTATTCCGGTGCGCGTATCGCCGGCTCCGCCGTCACCGTCTCCATTCCGCCGTGCGACAACTGGATGATCCATGTGGCCGTGGAACAGTGCAAGCCGGGCGATATTCTCGTCGTCGCTCCGACCTCGCCGTCCAACGCGGGCTATTTCGGCGATCTGCTGGCGACGTCGCTGAAGGGGCGCGGCGTCGCCGGCCTGATCATCGACGGCGGTGTGCGCGACGTCCGCGACCTCACCGAGATGCAGTTTCCCGTCTGGGCCAGTTCCATTTTTGCCCAGGGCACCGTGAAGGAGACGCTGGGTTCGGTCAACGTGCCGGTGGTCTGCGCCGGCGGACCGGTTAATCCCGGCGACGTGATCGTCGCCGATGACGACGGTGTCTGCGTCGTGCCTGTGGGCGATGCGGCGTCGGTTCTGGAAAAGGCGCACGCGCGCGAGGCCAAGGAAGCCGCGACGCGGGCCCGGCTGACCAGCGGCGAACTCGGGCTTGATATCTACGGCATGCGCGAGCGGCTGAAGGAAAAAGGCCTGAAGTACATCTGATCGTACCGGTAACCAGCGGTGCCGCGCCCTCCCGGGTGGCGCCGCAAGACCGGAAACTGCGGACATGTAAGGACGACCATGAGCGCCGAGTATCTCGCTTTCCACCCCAACCCGAAGAAGCCGGACCTGGCGGTCCCCCAAGGTGCCGTCGACGCCCATTGCCACGTGTTTGGGCCTGCGGCGAAATTTCCGTTCGCCCCGCAACGCTCCTACACTCCGGTGGATGCCTCGAAGGAACAGTTGCGCGCGCTGCACGATCATCTCGGTTTCGAGCGTGCCGTCGTCGTTCAGGCGAGCTGCCACGGCACGGACAACGCCGCACTGATCGATTCGCTTGACTGGAGCGGCGGGAAATACCGCGGCGTCGCCATGGTGCGGCCCGATGTCGAGGACGCGGAGCTCAAGCGGCTTGATGCGGCCGGTGTGCGCGGAACGCGGTTCAATTTCGTCAAGCATCTGGGCTCGGACGCGGCGCTGGATGCGCTGGACGTCCTGTCCAAGCGCTATGGCGCGCTCGGCTGGCATGCGGTGATCTATTTCGACACCGAGAAGATCTTCGAGCTCAGCGACGTCATCGCGGACCTGCCGGTTCCCGTGGTGATCGATCATATGGGGCGCGTGGATCCCGCGCTCGGCCTCGATCAGCCGGGGCTTGATCTGTTGAAAGGTCTGCTCAGTGCCCGCAAGGACATCTGGGTCAAGGTGTCGGGTTCCGAGCGTCTGTCGCACGACGGGCCGCCGTTTTCCGACGTGGTGCCGCTGGCGCGCCATCTGGTGGAGAGTTTCCCCGACCAGGTGATGTGGGGTACGGACTGGCCGCATCCGAACATGAAGACATGGGTGCCGGACGACGGCCAGCTCGTTGATCTTCTGGGCGAAATCGCGCCGGATCCGGCGCTCCTGAAAAAGCTGCTGGTCGATAACCCGATGCGGCTCTATTGGCCGGAAGAGGTTTGAGGACACGGCGTTCGGGCAAGGCGTCGAGCGCACGATATCAGAGTGCCGCAGGAGCAATCGATGACACGACAGATCGCCATCCCGTGCATGCTGATGCGTGGCGGCACCTCCAAGGGCGCCTATTTCCTGGCCTCCGACCTGCCTGACGATCGCGATGCGCGTGACGCACTGTTGCTGAAGATCATGGGTTCGCCGGATCCCAAGCAGATCGACGGCATTGGTGGCGCGCATCCGCTGACCAGCAAGGTGGCGGTGGTGGGACCGTCCAGCCGTGAGGATTGCGACGTCGACTATCTGTTCCTGCAGGTGGTGCCGGACAAGCCGATCGTCTCCGACGTGCAGAATTGCGGAAACATTCTCGCCGGTATCGGACCCTTCGCCATCGAGCGCGGGCTGGTGCCGGTGACCGGCGCGCGCACCACCGTACGGGTGCATATGGTAAATTCCGCCGCCCGTGCGGATCTGGTGGTGGAGACGCCCGGCGGCATCGTTGCCTATGACGGCATGGCGGCGATCGACGGCGTGCCGGGTCATCACGCGCCGGTTCTGCAGAACTATTTCGACACGGCTGGCTCGCAATGCGGTGCGCTGCTGCCCAGCGGCAACACGGTCGACATGATCGACGGGGTGCCCGTCACGCTGATCGACAACGGCATGCCGAACGTCATTCTCAAGGCCGTGGACCTGGGTGTCACGGGCTACGAGACACCGGCGCAGCTCGAGGAAAATCATCAGCTTAAAGAGCGCGTTGAAGCGATTCGCCTGAAGGCCGGCGGCTTGATGAACCTCGGCGACGTGACGTCGAAGACCGTTCCGAAGATGTGCCTGGTCGCCCCGCCGCGCGACGGCGGCGTGATCGCCACGCGCAGCTTCATACCGCACCGTGTGCATGAGACCATCGGCGTGCTTGCCGCCGCCACCGTGCTTGCCGCCTGTCTGGTTCCC